>CAIUPC010000922.1 GCA_903900905.1 uncultured Acetobacteraceae bacterium | reverse complement strand
GTCGCGAATAACCGGGGAGGGGCACCAGCAGCTAATGCGAAAGCCATGACTTTGACGCCGCACTTCCTGGATTGCTGAACCATCGGCGGCCACTCGCGCAACAATCGTGGCAGCGCCCGGCACGAACAGGCTGTTGCCCGAGAGCTGAACGGCATGCGCCATCCTTATCAGGGCCGCCAGATTAGCCGCAACCATTGCGGTCGTATCGCCCGCAACCGTACGGTACACATAGCTGCGACCATGTATGGAAATCCCGGCAAGCTGTCCGGGTTCGGCAAGGCCGTCGAAGGTGATCTGCTCACCCCGGATGGAACAAGACAGCGCCGGCGTTCCGGCGCATTCGCGCCAGACCGTATCGTACCGGGTTAGGGTTTGACCACTCCCAGCCTCCGGAAACACAGTGACGTTGACTTTGCCTGCGCGAAGGTCGCTGTCCAGAGCCACGGGATTCGGCCAACCTCGATAGACCCTGCAGTCTACGCCTACCACACTCGCCGCGCTTGGGCTGTCCGGGTACAAAGCGCTGGCAGCCAGGTCCACCAGGGCCGCCTCAACATCCGCTAAGTCGGCCATCAGTTAGATGCCTGCCGCACCGTCAGGCGCCAACCCAGATGGGTCAGCTCCGTCGATATAAGCCTGCCAACCCGGCCAAGATCGTCCGACATCATGTCACCCGGCTGGAGACTCACACCGGGCCAATTTGGCATGAGAATTGTCCAAGCAGATACGGAGGTGTCAGCCGGCAATCCAATCGCCGGGTACCCCGATCCACTAATGCCGAGCACACTCGCGGGCCAGCTTTCCATCAGCATCGTACTATCACCAGCAATGAAGCCGCCATACGCGCCGGTTCCGACGCTGACGGGCGCATTGGGACGGAACAGGTTGATCTGGCGGTTCGTTTGAACACATAACGGGTTGGCGATGCCCTCTTGCGACGCGATGAACCATGTCCCCGAAGGTTGCACGAGGTAGTCGCCATTTTTTGTGTAGGCCGCGTCGAAAACACCCCGCCAGAGCGGCTCGCCATGGCGGTTCGTGTCCAACTGCGTCCCCCGCAATGCCTGGAATGCTGCGGTCAGGCGCAGCACCCGGTTGCCTGATGCCAGGGGACCACTCGGCCCGCCGGGCCGATAAAGATCCGTCATCGCCCCCGTAACGCGGGCCGCAACATTCCAACCCCAGCGAATGCGATCCTTCAGCGCGCGTTGATCCATCTCAGACAATCACCTGATTAGACTGCCCGCGAAAAAAGGGACCTGGCGATACGGCCAGGAACCCGCATAACCGGCGGCGCCATTCATCAAACAGAGCAAGCCGATCTTGCGCCTCAGACGCATTGCGGGTCCAAACCGCTGCTTGTTCCGTATCCATGTTTTCGCCGGCCCGCGGCACCGCCAACTCCATGTCGGTCAGAGCCCCGAGGTACCGGCGCACGATGGAAGCCTCCGGGGCAGAGAGCGTGTTCATCCGCGTCTCCAACAAACCTGACATCCGATAATGAAACCAGCTCTGGCCGCCAGAACCGCCCACGGCTTGGGTCGGGTACCCGCAGTGCCGCCGGACATCGACCTTCTCAGCGTCGGACAGCAGCATATTCGCTTACCCGATATGCTCGATCATGACGGCGCGCTTGAAGGCGGCGTTCGTCGCGGTCGGAACAGTGGCGGGATTGGTTGTCGTGTCCGATGGTGCGCAGAAGCCGCCGATCCAATACCAGGATTGCGCGATAATCTGCTGCAAGCGGTCAATTGGTTCCCGCGTCACCATGGCCACACCATCGACCATCGAGACGATCGAGTCGGTTGGGGCGACATCATCGGCGCCCATGCCTGCGAAGTCACCCTCGATCAGGGCGCCTTGCCCGCAAATGATCGGACGCCGGATCAAAGCACCTGCCAATGTGGGATGTGACGTGACATAGGTCTCGTTCGTCGTAACAAAACGAAGCCCCAGAAACTGATTGGTCATCCCGCGGCGAAAGACAGAATTCGCCGAAGTTGCGCCCTGAAACAGCAGTTTGAAGTCGGCGTCGGTAAACAGTTGGCGGGCCGACACCGGGTCCAGGTAACAGTTATAGGCACCGTCAATCTCCGGCACGGCATTGAGGCGCAGCTTGGCAACAGCGTCGAGCAGTGCCGCCATCGTCAGGGTGTCGCTGCCTTGGAGAAGCGCGGTATTGCCCCGCAGACCGGGCCGAACGATGCTACTGGCATTCGCCGCGAGAACGGTATTGCCTGCGGTTCCATCCGCCACTGTTACGCTACCAGATAAGACCAGGCTGCCAGAGATCCCGCCCGGCGTGGTCGAGACACTGGTAGCGTCCGCCGTCGCACCAATCGCCGTATAGGAATTCGCGCCAATTGTGACAGTCAACGGATTACTTCCGCTGATCGGCTGCTGCACTCCGTTTACAAACGCCATTTGGAAGCCACGCAGATCATCCACCTGCACGCTTGTACCCGCGGAGCCCAACGTCACCCGCACCCGGGTATTGCCACCGAAATAGGCTGAGTACAACGCATTACGAGCGAGCTCGTCGAGACTCCGCGCCGCCTGCTCACCATTGACATAAGCATTCTGGAGAAACTGTGACGCAATACCAACCCGGCTCGTGACCATATTGAGGTCAGTCGTGGCGGCGTAGTGATTGATACTGATGGTGTACTGTTCGACACCCCAGCCGGTCGCAGTCAGTCCATTGTCCAGGTTCGTGTTGGCCGCCGATGCCAAGGGCGTCGTCACGCTGGGCTTGAGGCCTGCTCTCGTCTTGGTGAGGGTCTCACCAATACCGACCGAGATGTCCTCCCGGTCAGCACAAGACCGATAGCCCAGCTTGGAATGCAAAGCCTGCTGGAATTCACGTGCCAGAAAACCCTGTTGGATAATCGGCTGCAATGCAGCCGGAAAATTTTGGATACCCATATGTCAATCCTTTATTGTACGATGAGATGATAAGATCGTGGTCAATTTATCTCTGACGAATAATATCTTGTCTCGCAGCTTTATATTCTGCGTCTGTCATTTCCGTCGCCAGTTTTTGACGAAGCGGCTGGGCGGGGGGAGCGGCAACAGGATTGGATGTCGAAATTTTGCCGAACAGCCAAGGCTTCTCCTTCCGGATACGATCCATCAACACCGCGGCACCATCAACTTCGCCATCGCTGGTAACCGACAGAGGCGAAGTATCTATCATCTTTAATCCGTCCATGTCGATCATTCCGGCTCGCATGGCTTCTGCTCGCAGATGGGCCTTCACCAATCCCGCTTCTGCCCGTTGCTTCACCTCCACGATTTCGCGTTCCAGCTGCTCACACCGTTGCTGCAAGGCTGTGGTAGTATCTGGTCCGGGATCAGCAAGCTCTGCGGCATTAGACATTTTTAATCCTTCATTGTTCGGTCGGCGGCAATACGTTCCATTTCCGCGTCCAGGTCTTCAACATCGTAAGTCGCGGCCAGGGTTTTGACCGCGGTCTCGCGGCTCATATGGCCGGCCGCCGCCAAAGTAGACAACGTTTGCGCCTCGCGATTTCGGTCATCAGCAGACAAAGGATACCAACGCGGCCACCTGAGCGACAGAGACACCAGGGGATCCAGCGCAGGTACCGGGCGGCCCAGGACAACCAGGGAGTATTTTCGAGAAGCCTCAACCACCATACGCATCAAGGAAAGAAGGGCCACCTCACCGTAACTAACGCGCAGAGTATCAGCGAGCCACAACAAACCCTGGTTCAATAACTCCAACGCCCTGCCTGATTGCGCCCCGACCAAACGGTCCGGACTGGCGCGATTGCCATGAAGGCTTTCCAGGCCGAATTCACGTAGCAGCCTCACATACTCAATGACCGCAGCTGAGGCGGTACCCCCGATCTCGAGCAACCTCGCATCACCCTTCTCGCTGACAATTAGCGCATTGGCTGCTCCTTTGATGATGTCGCTATCCGAGCCGGCCGGCTCTTTAATAAGCAATGTCGGGTCGCTGCTATATTTCAAGCCGCGCCCGGCCTGGCTCAACTGATAGTCAATTTCGATCTGAGTTTCGATCGCTGCACGGAACGTAGAGGCGCCATCGCAGGAATCACCCGTGGACGGCATGCCAGGCATGTTGCGGATCCATGCTAATGGCACAAATCCGAGATCATGCTGCATGGTTCGGGTACGATCAATGACCGTGGGGCGCCCGTCGGAGCAACGCGACGGTTCAAACCACGTCTCTTGTTCCGCATCCCACCGGCGGGAGAACCAATAATCGATGGTAAGGTCCCCGACCGCATATCCCATGTTGGCCAACACATGGCCCGAGACTTTGTAGTTTTCCGAGACCGACAGGAGCTCGTCAGGAGCCTCCGGATCCCAGACGGGCGTGAGATACCGCGTATCCAGCACACTGAAAAAAACCCGTCCGCGCAAAACACGCATCAAGATCGCCACGGAACCGACGGAGCCACGAATGGCGGCGTCGGTCATAATCGAATTAAGCCTTGTTTCCTTTACCAGATCGGCCATCACCTGGCGGATCACCGGATCAGGGCTCTCGATCGTCGGAAAATGGCCCTCACTGAACAATAGCGATACGCTGTCTTCTACGACCAGACGGCATAGCGGGTAACGCACGCTCGGACGACGATTTCGGAGCGGAATATACTCCCCGCCCCCGCCACGCTCTTCATTGAACGGATAGGGCAGGACATCATACAAGGTCCCATTCAACACACGCGTTAAAATATCCAGAGCCCGGGTACGCGCGGGATAGTCCGGATCATGCGGAACAAGATGACTGATCGTATCAAACATCAACTATCCATAAATGAAATAAGATCATCGTGAGAGGAACGCGATTTTAAGGCTGCGGCTCGGGGATCCAACGGAATTCAAAGTGCCAAATGCCCTGACAAATGCATCGACCTGATCGTCTTTTCCGCCATGTGGAAAGTCCCTCAACTCATCAAGAAAGGCCCGGTTCCATGGGCCCCGGACAAAGGCGACGTTGCCAGCCTCAACCTGGGAGGCCAAAGGTTGCGCCCGAAGATATTTGGACCCGGTCTCGCGGGTCGTCACGACATGATAACCCGCCAATAAACCCGTCAAATAAGATGACTGCGCTTTTCCGGCCTGCCCCGGGTCCTCTGGCAGACCAATATGGACCGCCCGCCCGTCCGCCTCAGCAGCCGCGAAAATGGCTTTTTCAACCTCCCACGGCGAACCGCGCAAGCGCACGACATCCAGGACCACATATCGGCCCGGCCGCACCAGGCGTAGTTTGACCCCTGCCGTCCAATCCGGGTTGCTGCCAGTCGCCAGGTCTGTCGCCGCCAGGTCCCAGGCGCGCACAGTCGCCGCGCCGTCGGACGGCGGACTATCCTCTGGCAACAGTTTCGTGAGCCGGAACAACCCGCCCTCGGGCGGCCGCGGTGATTGCTGGAACATGGCGGACCATGTCCGCTCTCCGACCTGGACGCGCTTTCGCGCCAGGGCGGCAAGATCTTCCCATTCTGGCCAAAGCGGCTCGCCGATGCTGCGGTTCAATGGGTCATTTTCCTCCGCCAGCGCCGGGAGGCGTAAAACCCGCCATCCACCTTCTGGCTGGTCGGCTAAACGGCCCGCCAGATCGTCTTCATGCCATCGGGTCATAATCAGAATGACCCGGCCATTCGGCTTCAGCCTCGTAGTCAGGTCCGATCGGTACCAGTCCCATAGACGGTCCCTGTCACCCAACCGATCGGCTTGCATTTGATTTCCGATCGGGTCATCGAGGATGACGAGATCGGCCCGGCGGCCGACGATGGAACCACGGGTGCCCGCGGCAAAATACTCACTGCCATTCGAAAGACGCCAGTGCAGCGAAGCGCGATCACCCTTTACCAAATGGTACCCAAGGCGGGGCTCCTCGGTCGCGATCAGGTCACGAACACGTTTGGAGAAGTGCCTGGCCAGCGACGCGGTATGCGATGCCGCGATAACCGAAGAGCCAGGATGCTGGCTAAACCACCAAACCGGGAACAAAGTCGAGGCAAACGTTGATTTCGCCGAACCTGGCGGCATCTGGATCATCAGGCGGTCAACCTGACCGCGTGAGACAGTTTCTAATTCCCGCAACAGCAGTTCATGATGTGCTGCCGGGATTTGTTCGAGGGGCGCTAGCGCGTGAACAGCCCACTCAAGCAGATTCGTCCGGATTCGTTTCCGAATCCCCATTTCTTGCTCGAGGTTCTGCAATTCAGCATTCAAAATATGCATCGATTATAAGGCGAAACCCGATTCCTATCGTAATTGACAAACCAACTTCAAACGTTTGACGCTCTATCTTACACCGATCGTCATGGCGGGCAGAGGCCCGCCACCCACGATTTCGCTGATCACATCATGAAAATAAAAGGCGGCCCGCCTTCGCGGACCATAACGGTTTTTCGATGCCAGTAAGTCAATCTTTATGCGGGCTGGTAATATACCAGATCGGGTTGACCTTAACTCACTGACCGTGCTGCGAAACCGTCATCATGGCAGGATTTATACGGATTTATGGGGTATCTGGGCAAGACATTTTTTCCTATCTCTAAAAATTTCTCAACCATGGAGGCGGCAACGATGGCGCATGCCCCCGTTAATGGCTAAGGACCATGCGTGAACCGAGCTATCGCACTTCCTCCAGGGCCATCGATCGCGGTTGGACATGGCCGCGCAGCCATCCTGACCGAGGAGGGTGAGCTCATTCTGCGTCCCACGGCCGAGGTAGCGCAATGCCTTCGGACGATGGGACCGCCGCTTGTCGTCCACGCGCCGGCCACGTTTCGACGGCTCAATCTACGCCCGGCGCCCGCGTTCGATCTGCTGGAGCTTTTCGCCTTCGTCCACCCCGCGCGCCCCGCGGCACCGACAATCCGTGGCCTCGCGCTCGCGCTCGACTTGCAACCCGGGACACCCGGGCTGGAGGGTGAAGCCGCCCTGTTGCCGGACCTCGCGGCGGCTATGCTGAGCTATCTTCGGCAAGCCCGCGACACACTGATCAATCGAGATGCCGCCGGGCTGGCAGCCTATATGGGTAAAGCCGGCTGGAGTTGGGCGCCCTATATCACGGCCGCACTGATGCGGCAGGATGCGGCCCCCTCGCAGGAAGCCCTCAAAATATGGAAGCGGCTTCCGGAATGGGAGGAAGGGGCGCCGATACCCCCTCCCTCCGCACATCCGGTCAGCGAAGCGGAGGCGCGGACCCGATTGGCACTCCTGCTCGGACCCGGCGCCGAACAACGTCCCGGGCAAGGCGACTATGCCGGGGCGGTCACCGCCGCCTTCGCGCCGCGGGAGGTCAAAGGCGACCCCCATGTGGTGCTGGCGGAAGCGGGCACCGGTACCGGCAAGACCCTGGGCTACCTGGCCCCGGCCAGTGTCTGGGCCGAAAAAAATCGCGGACCGGTCTGGATCAGCACCTTCACCCGCCATCTTCAGCGCCAGATCGACGCGGAGGTGAGCCGCCTCGTCCCCGACCCGACTGAGCGCCGCAAGCGGATCGTGGTTCGAAAGGGCCGGGAAAACTATCTGTGCCTGCTGAACCTCGAAGACGCGGTGATGGGTTCGACCGGCGGCATGCTGAACAGTCAGGCGATCCTGCTGGGGCTTATCGCGCGGTGGGCGGTCACCAGCGCCGACGGCGACATACAGGGGGGCGACCTGCCCGGCTGGCTCGGCGAATTGCACGGCCAGACCGCGATCACCGCTTTGGCCGACAGGCGTGGGGAGTGCATCCACTCAGCCTGCCCGCATTGGCGCCGCTGTTTCATCGAGCATACCATTCGCCGCGCCAAGACCGCCGACCTCGTGGTCGCCAACCACGCGCTGGTTATGACCCAGGCCGCCTGGGGCGGGTTGGACGACAACGCCGTTCCCAGCCGATATGTGTTCGATGAGGGGCACCATCTTTTCGACGCCGCCGATGCCGCCTTCTCAGCTGTCCTATCCGGCTTGGAAACCGCGGAACTACGCCGCTGGCTGCTGGGCGCCGAGGGCGGCCGATCACGCGCGCGCGGTCTGAAGCGCCGCATCGAGGAACTGGTGGCCGGACGCCCGAACCTGGAGGCCCCCTTGGATGCCATCCTCCAGGCTGCGCGCGCCTTGCCCGGCCCGGGTTGGTCCATGCGCCTGGCCGATGAAGGGCGGGAACTGAGCGGCATGGAGGCTGAACGGCCGAACCCCAGCGAGATGTTCCTGAAACTCGCCCATCGCCAGGTCCTTGCCCGCACCGGCCCGTCCGAAGGGCCATAC
>CAIUPC010000921.1 GCA_903900905.1 uncultured Acetobacteraceae bacterium | reverse complement strand
GAGACTTCCGGCGGGCGGCGGTTGGCTTTAGACAGGGGCGTGAAAAGGAGACGGACATGGCGGAATATGACTACATCATCGTGGGCGCGGGTTCGGCCGGCTGCGTGCTGGCCAACCGGCTGACCGAGGACGGGCGCTCCCGCGTCCTGCTGCTCGAGGCCGGACCCAAGGATAGTTCCATGTGGATCAATATCCCCGCCGGCTTCACCAAGCTGCTGAACAACCCGAAATACAACTGGACGTTTGAGACCGAGGCCGAACCCAACGCACATGGCCGCAAGATCCCCATTCCGCGCGGCAAAACCCTCGGCGGGTCGAGCTCGATCAACGGCATGCTCTATGTCCGGGGCAATCCGCTCGACTACAACACCTGGGCGCAGTTCGGGAATCGCGGCTGGTCGTATGACTCCGTGCTGCCGTATTTCAAGAAATCCGAAAACTACGAGGGCCAGTCCGACGACAGCCGCGGCAAAGGCGGGGCGCTCAATGTCGCCGCCATGCGGGAGCGGGCGGAGCTGCTGGATGCCTTCATCGATGCCGCCGCCGACGAGGGCTATCCGCGCAATGCCGATTACAACAACGGCAAGCAGGAAGGCTTCGGCTATTTCCAGGTGACGCAGAAGAACGGGGAGCGCTGGTCCACCGCGCGCGGCTTCCTCGATCCGATCCGGAACCGCCCCAATCTGCGCATCGAGACCGAGGCGATGACGACCAAGATCATCCTCGACGGCAAAAAGGCCGTGGGCGTGCAGTATCGCCAGGGCGGCGCTTTGGTCGAAGCGCGGTGCGACAAGGAAGTCATCCTGTCCGCGGGTGCAGTGAAATCCCCGCATATCCTGGAACTGTCCGGCATCGGCCAGCCCACGTTGCTGCAATCGCTGGGCCTGCCGGTGCTGCACGAGCTGCGCGGCGTTGGCGAGAATTACCGCGACCATTACGCTCCACGCATGAACTGGCGGGTGAAGCTGAATGTCAGCCTGAACCAGCAGAGCCGCGGGCTGTCGCTGGTGAAAGAGGTCTTCAAATACTACACCCAGCGCAAGGGCATCCTGACCTACACCGCCGGCATCGCCTATGGCTTCGTCCGCACCCGGCCGGAGCTGGAGGAGCCCGATGTGCAGTTCCATTTCGCCCATGCAAGCTATGCCTCCGCCGCGACGCGAGAGCTGGACAATGAGCCGGGGATGACGCTGACGGTGTATCAATGCCGGCCGGAGTCGAAAGGTTCCATCCACGCGAAAAGCAACGATCCCTTCGCCGCACCGGCGATCCGGGCAAATTATCTGGCCGATGAATACGACCAGCGGGTTCTGGTCGATGGCATGAAGATCGGCCGTTCGATCATCAATAACCGGGTGATGGATAAATACCGCGCGTTCGAGATGAACCCGGGCGACAAGGTGCAGACCGACGACGAATGGCTGGATTTCGCCCGCGCCAACGGGCAGACGACTTATCACGTCATCGGAACGTGCAAGATGGGCCAGGACCCGATGGCGGTCGTCGATGATCGGCTGCGGGTGCATGGGATCGAGGGACTGCGGGTGATCGATGCCTCGATCATGCCGACGGTGCCGAGCGGCAATACCAACGCGGCGGTGATCATGATCGCGGAAAAGGGCGCGGATATGATCCGGGGGGTGGGTTAGGCGGGGCGCGGGTCGCCGCGCT
>CAIUPC010000920.1 GCA_903900905.1 uncultured Acetobacteraceae bacterium | reverse complement strand
GGTTGTTCGTGAATTCGGCGGGGCTGCATGCGCCGTTCCTGGCGCGGCATATTCAGGGGATGCCGCAGGACCGGGTGCCGACGGCCTATTATGCCAAGGGCAACTATTTCACCCTCGCGGGGCGGTCGCCGTTTTCCCGGCTGATCTATCCGGTGCCGGTGCCGGGCGGGCTGGGGGTGCATCTGACCATCGATCTCGGCGGGCAGGCGCGGTTCGGGCCGGATGTGGAGTGGATCGATACGATCGATTACCAGGTCGACCCCACGCGGTCTGACAGTTTCTACGCGGCGGTGCGGACGTACTGGCCGGGGCTGAAGGATGGCGGTTTGCAGCCGGGCTATGCCGGTATCCGTCCCAAGATCGTGCCCAAGGGCGCGCCGGGGCAGGATTTCGTGGTGCAGGGGCCGCAGACGCATGGGGTGCCGGGATTGATCAACCTGTTTGGGATTGAGTCTCCGGGCCTGACGGCGTCGATGGCCATCGCCGAGCATGTGCTGGAGGTTAGCCGGACGGAGTAGTGGCAACAGCCGCATTGGCCTGATCGGCACGGCCGGTGCGGAAGACGGCCTCTCGCCGTTGGTCGGGCCGGACCGGACAACACGTCGGGTCAGCGCGATCAGGCCCGGCACGATTTAAAACGATACCAATACGGTCGGGATCACCCCTTGATCGGGGTCAGATAATACAAGGGTCAGAACGCCTCCACACGGGCCCGGTGTCCGCTGGCACTGGCCAGCCGGCGGTCGCAGGTTAGCAGAGGCACATCCAGCAGCTCCGCCAACGCGACATAGGCCGCATCGTAAGCCGATAGGTTGTTGCGTAACTCCCATATGCGAGGGAGCAGAATTTCATGCCCATACCGAACGATCGGCAAGGCGCCGAGGTCGTCAAATGCCGTTCGCGCCCGGACGGAGTCGATCGATTCCTGCAACAACCATCGGCGGATCACATGGGCGATCTCAACGTCGATCAGATGCGGAGCATGGAGTTCCTCCGGCGCGGAGAATAACCTTGCCTCAACCGCCGCGCCCGTCCTGGTGCCCAGCAGCAGTTCGATCGCTGCCGAGGCGTCGATTACGACCAACGGTCTTCCCGTCCCGCCCTCAGCGCGTCAGCGGCTGATTCCGGAAGATCGATCCGCTCACGGTTCGCCCAGCGCTGCCGCAATTCCTCAATCGTCGGGCGTTCGGCGACCTGACGGACTTCTCGCAACAGATAATCGGACAAGGACATGCCAGCCAGCGCCGCGCGCGACTTGAGCGTGCGGTGAAGTTCATCTGGCACATTACGGATTTGGATCATCGTGGGCATGTGCTGACGATGGTCACATGTGCATCACATGTCAACCAGCGATCAACCCCAGCAGAGCAATCGGGTGAAGCCGGCCATGCTCTCCTTACGTCATCCCCGTGCTTGTGCCGCGATTGGTCCCCGGGACGAGCCCGGGGATGCCGGGTGGGATCGGCCATTGCCGCGGGGCGCTCGTTCCTCATGCCGGCAGCGGGAGCGAATTCGAATTCAACGCCCCCGGGTTGAAACCCACGCCCAGCCACCGCATATGGCGCCTCGGACAGGAGACCGACCATGACTGAGACCACATTGGAACAACACGATTTTGGCGCCGAAGTCGGCCGCCTTTTGGACCTCGTCGTTCATTCCCTCTACTCCGAGCGGGAAATCTTTCTGCGCGAACTGGTCGCCAACGCGGCCGACGCCGTGGATCGCCGCCGGTTTGAGGCTTTGACCGATACGACCCTCTCCCCTCCGGCAGATGCGAAAATCCGCATCGTCCCGGACAAAGACGCGCGCACGATCCTGATCTCCGACGACGGGATCGGCATGAGCCGGCAGGAGCTGATCGATAATCTTGGCACCATCGCCCGCTCCGGCACCAAGGCCTTTGGGGAGAAGCTGGCCGGCACCAAACCCGAAGACCGTCCCAGCCTCATCGGCCAGTTCGGCGTCGGCTTCTATTCCGCCTTCATGGTAGCGGACCGGGTCGAAGTGACATCGCGCAAGGCCGGCAGCGACGCGGCCTTCACCTGGGCGTCGGAGGGCGCGGGCAAATTCACCCTCGCCGCGGCAACCCGCGAAACGCCGGGCACCGACATCGTTCTGTATATCAAGGCCGATGCGGACGAATATCTGGAACCGATGCGGTTGGAGACCATCATCCGCAAATGGGCCGACCACGTCACGCTGCCGATAACGGTGGCGCATGATGGGAAGGATGAACCGGCGAATGAGGGCACGGCCCTCTGGCGCAAAGCCAAATCCGACATCACGGAACAGAACTACGCCGAATTCTACCGCCATCTCGGCCATATGTTCGACAGCCCCTGGGCGACGTTGCACTGGAAGGCCGAAGGCACGCTCGAATATTTCTGCCTGCTGTTCATCCCTTCCATGAAACCGTTCGAGCCGGTGGAGGGCGATCGCGACGCCCATATCCGCCTGCATGTCCGGCGCATGTTCATCACCGATAAAGGCGAATTGCTGCCGCATTGGCTGCGCTTCGTGAAGGGCGTGGTGGATACGGAAGACCTGCCGCTCAATGTGTCGCGCGAGATGTTGCAGACAACACCGATCCTGGCGCGGATCAAGAAGGCGATGGTGTCGCGGGTGCTGGGCGAGTTGAAGAATCGCACCAAGGAAGCCGAAGATTACAATCGCTTCTGGGAGAATTTTGGCCCCATCCTGAAGGAAGGCGTCTGGGAGGACAGCGAGCACCGCACCGAACTGGCACCGTTGCTGCGTTTCCATTCCTCCACACAAGAAGGCTGGACCTCCCTGCCCGACTACGTGTCGCGCATGCCGGAAGGGCAGGAGACGATCTATTACCTGTCCGGCGACAACGGGGATGCGCTGAAGAACTCCCCGCAGTTGGAGGGATTCCGTGCCAAGGGCTATGAAGTTCTGCTGATGGCGGACCCGATCGATGCCTTCTGGCCGGAGCGGCTGGACAGTTTCGAGGGCAAGAAGCTGCGCAGCGTCACGCAATCCACGGCCGACATCGCCTCCGACGCCGAACAGCCGGACATCTCCCCCCTGTTGGCGGCGCTGAAAGAGGCGCTGGCTGACGAGGTATCCGACGTGCGCGCGACCGGCCGCCTGACCGACAGCGCGGTGGTGCTGGCAGCCGATGATACTGGCCCGGACTTGCAGATGCAGCGCCTGCTGCGCCGTGCCGGGCGGGCGATGATGCCATCGAAGCCGATCCTGGAGATCAATCCGGCGCACAAGCTGATCGCAGGGCTGTCATCGAAGCTGGACGACACCGCGCTGATCGCGGACGCGGCGGCGACGCTGCTCGATCTGGCGCGGGTGCAGGAAGGTGAGGCGCCGCGCGATGCCGCGGCCTTCGCGCGGCGGGTGACGTCCTTGCTGGCGGGAAGCCTGGGCGGTTAACGCGGCCGGCAACTATTGTCGTGAAGCAATGGCATTGACCGTCACGAAATGAGGTGCGATCCTCCCCCGGAGCAACAACTCCGGGGGAGGCATTGCCATGATCGAATTTCCGCGCATTGCGGCCCTGGCCATGATGGGCCTGGTTGTCTTTGCTGGTGCTGTCGCCGCCGACCCGCTGCCGCCCAAAACGGACGCGGTGGCGTCGGTCACCGCCGTTTCAGACGGGACCGGCCGCGCCACGTACGAAGTTGTCCTGACCGGCAGCCAGTTCGCAACCGGCGCCGATGCGGCGCGGAATATCCTGGTGTTTCAAAACGAACCCAAGATAATCCCGGCATGCGAGCCCACCAAAGAGCCAAAGCCATCCGATCCGCGGCGAAATTGCGTTCAGGTCGAGGTCTGGGAAAGCGGCAAGCAGATCGCGTTCAAAGGCTATATGGGCAAGCGCGGCCCCAACGAAAAGGTCGCGGTCCAACGGTTTGGTGCGGAGGTCCCCGCGCCGGGCACCTACATTCCCATCGCGTTTCCGGTTCCGTCCGGCTTCCAAAATACCGTACAAATCATCACGGCGCTGTTGGTGGCCGTCCTGGGGGCGGGCGGCGCCTTTGTCGCACTGCGCTGCCTGTATCTGTTCCGGTCTGAAATGGTGGTCGAACAGCCCGGCGGTGGTGAAAAGGCCGCCACATGGTATCAGGTGCTGCTGATCGACCCCAAGACCAACACCTACAGCCTGTCCAGTTTTCAGTTCGCCGCCTGGTCGTTCGCATTCCTGATTGCGTATATCTACCTTTTCATCGGGCATGTGCTGGTTCAGGGCTACACTGATTTCGTCGATCTGCCCCCCGACTTCGCGACAATGCTCGCCGCGACATCCGGTACCGCCATCGCCGCGGCCGGGATCGACAGCGGCAAAGGGTCCAAAGGCGCCGGTGCCATCCATCCCGCGCTGACCGACCTGATCTCCAACGGCGGGGTATTCGCGCCGGAGCGGTTTCAGTTCCTGGTCTGGACCATCGTTGGCGTCGTTGGATACCTGGTGCTGACAATCAGCCGGCCCCTGAGCACGATCGA
The DNA here is from genome assembly GCA_903900905.1 of uncultured Acetobacteraceae bacterium. Classification (GTDB taxonomy): domain Bacteria; phylum Pseudomonadota; class Alphaproteobacteria; order Acetobacterales; family Acetobacteraceae; genus Rhodopila. The sequence goes on along the minus strand of CAIUPC010000920.1, from coordinate 4,906 downwards.
TGGCTTGCCGCAGATCAGTAGCGGGATTTTGGGTCTCTCCGGGGTCAGCGGCCTTGCTTACCTTGGGGGCAAGCTGACGCGCACGGCGGGGCCGGTGGTTGCCAATGTGCTCACCGTGCCGGTGACGGGGCAGGCAGGCGCGCTCATTCGCCGGGTGATCGGGCAACAATTGCCGCTGGAACCGGCTGGGTTTTACACACTTGTGCCGAAGACCGGCGCCGAGCAAACGCTGTTCCCGGGCACGGCCGGCAATAGCAAAGTGACGGCTATTATCCCGGCTGGCGCGACCACCGGCTACGCCACCGTCGTCGATCTGACATTAGACGCCGGAACAACCTTCCCGGTGACCCTAACGGTGAATACCCCGGATCAGCAAAAGGCGACCTTCGTTATCGACAAATAAGCGCCCTATTCCGGTAGCAAACCCGCCTTAACATGCGGCAGGAAGTGCGCAACGCCCGGTGTTATCAGGCCCTTGATTTTCGCCCCCTCGTCGAAGCGCCGCAGTTGCACGGCGGCGGCGGAATGGGGCAGCGCCTCAAACGCCGCGACCTCCGCCGCCGACATCGGCCCGCCCTGCAGGGCCAGGCTGCGCACGCTGTCGGGTGACAGGCGAGCGAAATAATCGGCTTCGGTGGCGCACAAATACCGCTTCGCCGCGACATGCAGGCGCACGGGTTCGGTCACCGCGGGGATAAACCGTTCGCCCAGCCACACCGCGCCCAGTTCCTCATGGCGGTCGTCAATGCCTTCCGCGGCGGGGTCGTCCCCCAGGTCATGCACCATGTGCCCGATATCATGCACCAGCGCGGCTGCGATCAGCGCCGGCTCGCACCCCGCCTGCTCCGCCAGCAAGGCCGCCTGCAACGCATGCGCCCGCTGGTTGATATGCGACAGCCCGTACTGGCGCTCGCCCTTTCCGTCGATCAGATCAGCGATATGGGCAACGATGTCCTGCTGCATGGCGGATTTCCTTCGATTGGCCGGAGTCGCAGTCTAGCGCCACCCCTGCCGGACGGGCAAAAGTCAGTCCCGTGACAGCTATTCCAGAGGATTAAAACGCATGTTGGACCAGACCTTCGAGTGCCTCACGGATTCCGCCGCCGGCGCCTTGCCGCTGCATGCGATACGGCCGGAGGGCCTGGCAGACCTGCTGGCCGCCTTGACTGCCCCGCAAGCCGCATTCCTGACGGGGGCCGGCTTCAAGGCCAAAGCGCAGGAGCTGGTTCTGCTGCCCGGCGCGAACGGCGTCGCCGGGGCGGTCCTTGGCCTGGGCGCCGACACGTCCCCGTTCGTGTTTGGCGGTCTACCCAACCGGCTGCCGGAAGGGACGGTCTGGCAGTTGCAACCGGGTGACTTCACCATGGAAGCGGCCACGCTGGGCTACTGCCTGGGCGCCTATCGCTACGGCGCGTTCAAGAAGCCGGATCGCGCGCCGGCCCGGCTTGTGACCCCGGGCGATCAGACCGCGGCCCTGTCGCAGGCGGCTGCGATCGCGATGGTGCGTGACCTGATCAACGCGCCCGCCAACGTGCTGGGTCCGGTCGAGCTGGGGGATATCGCCGCCGCATTGGGCCAGCGCCACGGCGCGGCGGTCAGCATCGTCGAAGGGGCGCAGCTGGAAGCTGAATATCCGACGGTCGCCACCGTCGCCCGCGGCTCCTCCCGCCCCGGACGGGTGGTGACCCTGCGCTGGCAGGGCAGCGGTGCGGCCGCGGACGCGCCGTTATTGTCCCTCTGTGGCAAAGGTGTGTGTTTTGATAGCGGTGGCTATGACCTGAAGCCGTCCTCGGGCATGTTGCGCATGAAAAAAGACATGGGTGGCGCCGCGACCGTTCTGGGTCTGACCCGCCTCATCATGGAAGCCGACCTGCCGATTCGTCTGGTCACCCGGATTGGTTGCGTTGAAAATTCGGTGTCCGGCAACGCCATGCGCCCCCTCGACATCGTCCGCACCCGATCCGGCCTGACCGTCGAGATCGGCAATACCGATGCGGAAGGACGTCTGGTCCTTTGCGATTTGTTGACGGAGGCATCGGGCGAATCGCCAGCCCTGCTATTGGATTGCGCAACCCTGACCGGCGCGGCGCGCGTGGCGGTTGGCCCCGATTTGCCGGTGCTGTTCAGCACCGATGAGGCCTGGGCGGCGGCCCTGTTGCAAAATGGGATGGCGGTACATGACCCGCTCTGGCGGCTTCCGCTTTGGTCCGGGTACGACGATTGGCTAAAAAGCCCAATTGCGGACTTGAACAATGTCTCAACACGGCCGCAGGCGGGGGCGATAACAGCGGCGCTGTTCCTGAAACGTTTTGTAACCGGCGGATTACCCTGGGTTCATCTGGACCTCTACGCCTGGAACGATTCCACCCGTCCCGGGCGTCCGGAAGGCGGTGAAGCCCAGACAATCCGGGGGATTTTCGCCGCCGTGAAGGAACGGTTGTGTCCCACGGCGATGGGTGATTCTACCGAATCGCAATAAGCTTGACTTGCCACTGTCATCACATTAGATGCGATATCACGACGTTGGCCACGGTCCGGTGGCCAGCTTAGAAAGGAAAAGAAAATGGCCACCACTCCCACCACCCCGTCTGTCGCAGACCAGCAGGTCGATCTCCTGCGTGGCACTGTTCTTTCTCTCGTTCGCCGCGACGGTCCCGATCTGACCGCGCGCCAGCTCGCCGTGTTTCTGACCTGCTACCTCGTTGAAGGTGGCCACACGGTTCGCGGTCTCGCCGCTGAACTCGACGTTTCGAAGCCTGCGATCACCCGCGCGCTCGACCGGCTTGGCGAATTCGACCTCGCCCGCCGCAAGACCGACCCGGCCGATCGCCGCAGCATTCTCGTGCAGAAGACCCCGAAGGGTTCGGCTTTCCTGCGCGATATCAAGACGATCATGACGAAGGTCGCGGCTGGCGAGAAGAAGCCCGCCACCACGACCGGGCGCCGCGCCGCGGCTGGCTGATACAGCAACGCATTCCTGCGTCATCCAAAGCATGGCGGAGGGAAACAAAGATCGAGGCCTGGTCGGGATGCGCCACCACGCATCCTGACCAGGCCAAAATTTTATTCAGACAACAAGAACCCTGGGCACACTGGGCCTTGCGGCCCTGTTCAGCCACAATCCGCCAGCAGCGCAGCCTCTGTCGACACCGAACGGAACGCGAGAGCGTTCGGAACGAGGCCAAGACCCGGGATAAACATCGGCCGCTTCATCGTCCGATCAGCCGGTAGGCCATATTATTCCAGACCACAAAATGAATGACGTACCCGCCATCGTTACCCGTCATACCGACGAAGGTCGGTATCCACGCCTATCTTGTGATTGGTTCAGCAAAGGCGTGGATGCCGACCTCCGTCGGCAAGACGGAGTTAGGGCAATGGCAGTGAATCAATGTCAGCGGCGGCTTGTATCATTCCCTTTGCTTACTGATGCCACATGGCGTGATGCCAGGCACGCCCCCTGACTTCCCACGCGCCGTACGCCAAACTCCGCCCCGGCCGGAACGTCCGGCACCAGACGGAGGATATATCGCATGAAGGTCGGTTTCATCGGCGTGGGCAACATGGGCGGGCCCATGTGCCGCAACATCATCAAAAACACGAACCATGAAGTCATCGTGTTCGATCTCAACGCCGACGCGGTCAAGGCCTGCACCGATCTCGGTGCTTCCGCCGGCGCTTCGGTCGCCGATATCGCGGCGCGGTGCGATGTGGTGATCACGTCCCTGCCACTGCCGAAGATCGTCGAGCAGGTGACGCTCGGCGCCGGCGGCATCGCGGAAAACGCGCGCCCGGGCACCGTGTTCATCGACCTGTCCACCAATTCCCCGGCCACCGCCAAGCGCGTGAACGAGGGCATGCAGGCCAAGGGCATCGCCATGCTGGAAGCCCCGGTCTCCGGCGGCACCTCCCGCGCGGCCGCCGGCACGATCGTCATCATGGTCGGCGGCGACGACAAGGTGTTCGAGCAGAACCTGCCGCTGCTGAAATCCTTCAGCGGCGAAGTGATCCACCTGGGGGAGGTCGGCTTTGGCTCGGTCGCCAAGTTGATCAACAACATGCTGGCCTTCTGCAACTCGGCCGCCGCGGCGGAAGCGTTGATGATGGGCAAGCGTTCGGGCATCGACCTGCACAAGCTGGACGCGGTGATCCGCAACGCCAGCGGCATGTCGTCGGGCTATGCCAACATGGCCACCAAGGCCCTGGCCGGCAATTTCGCGCCCACCTTCGCCCTGGACCTGGCCCATAAGGATCTGCGTTTGGCGATGGAACTGGCCGATGAAGTCGGCGTCCCCGGCATGATCGCGCCGCAGGTGCTGAACCTCATGCGCATGGCGCGCGGGATGGGCATGGGTCCGGACGACTCCACGTCTATGATCCGGGTCTATGAGGCCGCCCTGAACGAGGAAGTGCGCGCGGATTAACTACGATCGGCTCCGCCGCGCGGCTTTTTCGCGCGCGGCGGAGGCTTTGCTGGCGGCACGGGCGGAAGCGGCAGCGGCTCCTCCACGGCCGGCGCGGGCGGCGTTGCTTTCGCCGGCTCATTGGCGCGGCCCGATTGTTTGCGGATGACGTCATCGATGCCGCCCGCGGCCTCCGTGCCGACAGCCACGGCGACATCGCCCCACAGGCGGTCCAGCAGCCCCGCCTGGATCTCATTCAATTGCGCGACCTTGCCACGCTCATCGCCATTGGCTGCCAGCACGGTCCAGATGATTTCCACCATCTGCCGCCCGTTTGGGGTCGGGGTCACGGCGACGTCGCCGCGGACCTCGAAATCGGGCTCCTGGCGGGTGGTCTGCACCAGCCAGCCATACTCGATCAGATGGGCGCGGACCTGGCGGGTCAGCGACTGGTTGCCATCGCCGGGGGCGCCCGTGACCTCCGTCACCAACACCTTGGCCGG
>CAIUPC010000919.1 GCA_903900905.1 uncultured Acetobacteraceae bacterium | reverse complement strand
TCGGTGACCGTGCCGACGGTGGAGCGCGGGTTTTTGGAGGTCGTCTTCTGCTCGATCGCGATCGCCGGCGACAGGCCCTCAATGCTGTCCACATCCGGCTTGCCCATCAGTTCCAGGAACTGGCGGGCATAGGCGGAGAGGGATTCGACGTAGCGGCGCTGACCCTCCGCATATATCGTATCAAAGGCGAGCGACGACTTCCCCGAGCCCGACAGGCCGGTGATGACCGTCAGTCTATCACGGGGAATGGCGACATCGACATTCTTGAGGTTGTGCTCGCGCGCGCCGCGCACGGTGATAAAGCCGGCCATGCCAGAGGGGACTCACCTGTTCCTGCTACGTTCTGGTTTTACTATGGGGGATTCCGGCGGGAGGGGGAAGGGGTGGGTTCCCGATGGGGGGTGCTGCTACGGTATGGTGCTATCATGCCCGATGATCGGCGCCTTGCATCATCGGTGAAGCGGTCTGGGCCGCTACATCGCGTGAAACAGGGCAACCTACTGGACAGCGGTGGGTTGCATCGAGCCAGGATAGACCAAATTCCCTTGAAATCGCCTTTGGCAGCATGATGTCAGAAATTCGCCGCGATAGGCTCCAAGCCGCAATCCAACGCCCGTTGACGCATGATGGACAGCATCTCGCGCTTCTCAGGTGTCCGACGCTCGCCGTTATTTCGGGCGAGGAGGATCATTTCATCGGTCACACCGATGGACCGCTTACGATCTTCGACGTCCTGCATGAAGGCCGCGAGGGATGAAACTCGACGCATTACACCAGTCCTATGACGGTCGGGTCGCCAGTTTCCTCGACGATCCGGCGTTTAAGGTAGTCGCGGTCGTACTCAGAGGCAAGCGAGAACATAAGGAGAGCTTGCAGCCGCATATCCTCACTCCGATTATTGGATGAGGCGTATTGGCCCAACCGATCCGCTATCAGATCTTCGATGGCGGGGAAAACGACCTCCGCATTTCCCGACATCGGAACTGCCAGCAACTTGTTATAGTCAGACCGGCCGTCAAAGAGCGTTCCCGAGACGAACTCGAAACCGAAGCGCGGGACATCGGGGTGGAAGTACCCGCCGTGAAACCGCCCTGGTCCCTCATCCTTTTGGAAGCCTTCAGCAAAGAGGAACCGCGCAAAGTCGATATCGGTTACCATATCGAAGTCTCCCGACAGGACGGCGCCTTGCGTATAAAATGAGACTGCTGCGCCACCGACTATGACGACGCGACGGCCTGTCTCCGAGAAATAGCGACTGGAAGCCTTCGCCAGCAACTCAAGGGCAACCAAATAATCTGGCGGCAGCGATGACACGGGCGGCGATCTCCGGCGGCGTTTGGTTGAACCGCAGCTACAGTATGGGGAAGCGGGTCTCCAGGAAATTCGGTGTCGCGGATTGTCTCCGGTAGCGGCCACCCGCACGCACCGCCCCCGGGCCCCGCAGCACGCCCGCCGCCAGGTCATTCCGTTCGATCCAAAGTAGCTGTAACCGATGACCGGACCTGGAATCGGGGCAGGACATGCCACGACACGACTGTGTCGGCTCGTCATCGAACGTTCTCGTCGCCTCGGGTGCACGCGTTG
>CAIUPC010000918.1 GCA_903900905.1 uncultured Acetobacteraceae bacterium | reverse complement strand
TGTCCACCCAGCTCGGTTTCATAGCGACCATCGCCGCGGCTGATATCACCGAATACATCCCGCGGATCGCCTGCCCGACGCTGGTGATCACGACCGAGAAAAGCGCCCTCGGCACGGTCGAGGAAACCGCGGCCTGGCAGCGGTTGATCCCGGATTCGGAACTGGTCGTGCTGCCGGGCAATTCCTACCATGTCGCGGCGACGCATGCCGATCAGGCGGCGGACGCGGTATTGGGGTTTCTGGCGAAGCGGGGGGCAGGGCGGTGAAGATCGCGATCCTGGACGATTATTTCGACACGCTGCGGCATCTGCCCTGCTTCGTGAAGCTGCATGGGCATGAGGTCACCATCTGGAACGACCATGCGCAGGACACCGATGTCCTGGCCGACCGCCTGCGGGATGCCGAGGCGCTGGTTCTGATCCGGGAACGCACCAAAATCCGCACGCCGCTGCTGGAGCGGCTGCCGCGGTTGAAACTGATCAGCCAGCGCAGCGTCTATCCGCATATCGATGTGGAGACCTGCACGCGGCTGGGGATTGTCGTGTCCTCCAGCCAGCATGCCGACACGCCATCCTATGCGGCCGCGGAGCTGACCTGGGCGCTGGCGCTGGCGGCGATGCGCCAGATCCCCCAGCAGGTGGCGTCCATGAAGGCCGGGCACTGGCAGATGGGCGTGGGCACCACGCTGCGCCACAAGATCCTGGGCCTGCACGGCTATGGCCGCATCGCCAAGGTGGTCGCCGGCTATGCCGCCCCCTTCGGCATGCGCGTGCTCGTCTGGGCGCGGGAAGCAGCGCGGGAGCGGGCGCGGGCCGACGGGCGTGAGGTCGCGGCCAGCAAGGCCGATTTGTATGAGCGCGCGGATGTGTTGTCGTTGCATATGCGGCTGGTGGATGCGACGCGCGGGATTGTGACCGCCGAGGATCTGGCGCGGATGAAAGCCTCCGCCTTGCTGGTCAATACCAGCCGGGCCGGGCTGATCGTGCCGGGTGCCCTGGAGGCCGCTTTACAGGCGGGGCGGCCGGGCCTGGCGGCGCTGGATGTGTTCGAGACCGAGCCGCTGATCGATCCCGCGCATCCCCTGCTGACCATGCCCAATGTCATCTGCACGCCGCATATCGGCTACGTCGCGATGGACGAGTATGAGGTGCAGTTCACCGATATCTTCGACCAGATTGTTGCTTACTCGGCCGGCACGCCCACGAACGTGGTCAATCCGGCTGTGCTGACAGCGCGGCGGTGAAGGCGTCCGTGACCGGCGCCCCGAAGCAGGCGAAGATCACCCGCTCGATCAACGGTTCGGCCGCCAGAAACGCCGCTGTCGTGTCGATCGCGATGCGGGCGGCGGCGGGAATCGGGTAGCCATAGACGCCGCAGCTGATGGCCGGGAAGGCGATGCTGCGGACCCCGTGCGCCAGCGCGAGGGCCAGGCTTTCCCGATAGCAGCTCGCCAGCAGCGCCGGTTCCCCATGCGCCCCACCCCGCCAGATCGGCCCCACCGTGTGGATCACGTAGCGGGCGGGCAGGCGGTAGCCGGCGGTGATCCTGGCCTGGCCGGTGGGGCAGCCGTTCAGTGTGCGGCACTCCGCCAATAGCGCCGGCCCGGCGGCGCGGTGGATGGCACCATCGACCCCGCCGCCGCCGAGCAGGCTTTCGTTGGCCGCATTCACGATCGCGTCCACCGCCAGCGTGGTGATGTCGGCCTGGCGGATCTCGATCCGGCCCATGGTCAGATCCATTTCCGCCAGCGGAACACGGCGAGGGGAATCAGGGCGGTGATGACGATCATCGCAAGGCAGTAGAAATATCCGTATTGCCAGTCGTATTCCGGGATATTCTTGAAATTCATGCCGTAGATGCCGGCCACCAGCACCGGTGGAATGCCGACGACGGAGGCGATGGTCATGACTTTCATGACATTGTTCTGGGCGATGCTGATGAAGCCCAGCGTCGCGTCCAGCAGGAATTGCAGCTTGTCGTTCAGATGCGTGTCGAAATCGCTGATCGAGGCGATGTCGGCCTGCAAGGTCTTCAGCCGTGGCGTGATATTCTTGGGCAGCCAGGACGCGGCGGCGGCGCGCAGATAGGGGCCGATACGGGCGGCGCCGACGAGGGTGTCGCGGATATGCGAGATCAGGTCCCCGAGACGGCCGAGCTGACCGAGCGTGACCCGCAGCGTCGCGTCCTCATGCTTGCGCCCGCCGGCCTGGCGGACACCCATGGCGAAGATCCGGTGGGAGATGGCGTCGAGTTCCTGCCCAACCTGCTCCAACGCATCGGCCTGGCGGTCGACGATCGCCTCCAGCAGATTGACCAGGATATGGGCCGATGAGGCCGTGGGCGTATCGCCGCGCGGCATGTGTGAGATGAAGGTGTCGAAGATCAGATTGGGCGCGAACCGGACGGTCATGAGGCGGTCGGGGGACAGCACGAAACCGGCGGCGACGCCGCGGGCGCCATCCTCGGATCGGGCGATCAGCGGCATGCTCAGGTAAAGCACCCCGTCCCTGGTGGCGAGCCGGCTGGAGGCCTCGATCTCGCTGACCCCGGCTTCGGAAGGGATGGTGAAGCCGGTCGCCTGCGCCACGCGCGCGGCTTCCTCCGGCGTGGGGCTCAGGAGGTCGATCCAGACCGCGCTCGTCAGCGCCTGATCGTCGCTGGTGTCGGCGGGCTGGAGCCGGCTCTGGTCGCAGGTGAAAGCGGTCAGCATGACATCATCCCCATCGTTTGGCGCCGGGTGACGATGTCCTTACAGCGGCACGAACAGCTCTTCCGCCCGGTAGGCCCGGGGAATGAAGCCCTGTTCGGCGGCATAGCGGAGACAAATGTCAATTCCGGCGCGATTGGCATCCAGCCCATACGGCAAGGGATCGCCGCCGATAAGGGGGCGGAAGCGTTCTTCGGCGGAAGAGTCCGTGGCAGCGGCCTTAGATTGCACGAACAGCCGGAACAGTTCCTCTGCCAGGCCTGGATTGGCGGCCAGCAGGGCCGTTTTCACACAGATCACGTGGTTGACGGGATAGGCGCCGGTTTTGCGGTACCAGCTGGCGGCGGCCTCATCCGGGGCGGGAATCACGGGGCGGACTTTGGTCGTGTCGATGCCCACCAGCGCGATGCCGGCGTCGATCTCCCCGGCCAGCAGCATGGTCCGCAGGTCCTGGCCCGGCGCGATCCGCACGATGTTCGGGGGATCGCGGTATTCCTGGACATGCGCGTCTTCCGACGTCACCCAGGTGATGTCGCGATGGTCGATACCATACTCATCCATCATGATCCCGCGCAGCCAGACGCCGGTGGTCTGGGAATAGGCCCGCACGCCGACCCGCTTGCCTTTCAAATCGGCTGGCCCGCGCAGGGGTGAGGTGAGCGGGCACATCAACGCGGCATGATGGAAGCCGCGCATCACCACGACGGGCAGGGCGGTCAGGCCCTTTTCATGGAAATGCGCCTGCGCCAGCGTGGTCAGCGCGATCTCACACAGATCGAAATCCCCCGTCCGCACCATCCGGCGAAACGCCTGGGTGATCGGCTCGACCGTCTCGAAGTCGAAGGCGACCTGGCCGGAGGTCACAGTTTTATCGAGCAATGCCCGTGTGTGCGGGTAGGGGGCGAAGGCGGAGCGGAGCGTCAGCATCAGGCTTCTTTCACGGTCGGGTAGATGTCGGCGCCATAATACTTGCGGAACTGGCCGATTTGATCCGGCGGCGGCGGGGCGTAGACGCATTTTTTGGAGGTGAAGCGCCCGCCCATGATGCGGTTCATCTTCACCGCCGCCTCGCCCAGTTTCACCAGGTTGGTGATGCCGTTCAGGATGGGGACGCCGTCGGTGGTCTCGTAGATCTCCGCCGCCGCCAGCAGTGCCATGACCACGCCGCCGGCGGCGATCACGACCTCGGCCCCCGCGTCGGTGTTCTTTTTCGCCGCGGCATGGAACTGCGCGACGACGCGGTCCTGCGCCTCCCCGGGCACGAAGGCGGCGCCGAGGTCGGTCAGGCGTTCCACCTGCATGCGGTTCACCGCGGCGAAGCGGTCGCGCAGGCCATAACGATGCACGTTCTCGACGATGCGGGGGGTGAATTTCTCGTTGATGGTCACGAGGGAGAAATTGGCCCCCATCATGCAGGCCATGTGCAGCGCGGATTCGCACAGGCCGAGCACCGGCATGTTCGTGATCTCCCGCGCCTCCCGCAGCCCGGGATCGGCGATATTGCCAACCAGGAAGGCGTCGTAGCCCTCGCGGGTGGCGCGATGGACGTTTTCCAGCACTTCGCCGGTTTCGAGGTATTCGAGGTAGCGGTACTGATCCCCGGTGCCGCCGATTTTGGTGATGCCGGCGACGTGGATTTCGGTGCCCTCGTCTTTCACTTTATCCAGGATGCCACGGAGAACGGCCGGGTAACCGCCCCATTCGGTTTGGCGGGACATGCTTTGGTACCAGAGTTTCATGGGACGCTCCCGTTGGGCGGTCTGATTGACGACATGCACACCAGCCTAGCGCCAGATTGCCGCGCACCGCTATAACCGGGAATAGAAGACGCAGGGAGCACATCATGGTTTGGGGACTCCGGGCATCGGCCCGGGCGATTGCGATTCTGGCTGCCACGAGCCTGACCGCCGCGGGCCTGCCGGCCGTGGGTATGTCCGCTTGGGCGCAAACGCTGACCATCGCCTCCTCGGCGCCGGTCACGGCGATGGATCCGCATTACCACACGCTCACCCCCAATGAATCCGCCCATGCCCACATTTATGATCGGCTGATCGACACGGATGCGGATGGCAATCTGATCCCTGGCCTGGCGCTGAGCTGGATCGCGAAGGACGATCTGACCTGGGAGCTGAAGCTCCGCGAGGCCAAATTCCACGACGGCACGCCGTTCACGGCGGAGGACGTGGTCTACACCCTGGCCCGCGTGCCGCGGGTGAAGAACAGCCCGGCATCCTTCCAGATCTACACCCGTTCGGTGGTCGCGACCGAGATCATCGATCCCCATACGATCCTGCTCAAGACCGCCACGCCCTATCCGATCCTGCCTTATGACCTGCTGCAGGTGTTCATGATCCCGCATACGCTGGGCGCGGACCCGGCGACGGAGGATTTCAACAACGGCAAGCATGCCATTGGCACCGGCCCGTTCCGCTTCGTGTCCTACCAGCCCGGCAACCGCATCCTGATGGACCGCAACGACACGTACTGGGGTGCGAAGCCGTATTGGGAGCATGTGGATTACCGTATCATCAGCAATGAAGCCGCCCGCACCGCGGCGGTATTGTCCGGCGATGTCGGCGTCATCGAATTCGTGCCCCCGGCGGACCTGACGAAATTGCGCGGGGATGCGCGGGTGTCCTTGTCGGAGGTGGTCAGCAACCGCTCCATCTACCTCTGGCTCGATCACGCCCATACCGGCCCCAGCGCCTTCGTCACCGGCCCGAACGGGGAGGTGTTGGACAAGAACCCGCTGAAGGACCTGCGGGTGCGGCAGGCTTTGTCGCTGGCGGTGAACCGCGCCGGCATCGTGGATCGGGTGATGGAGGGCGCGGCCCTGCCGACGAAGCAGTACCTGCGTCCAGGCAATCGCGTTCATATCGATAGCTTAAAGGCCGATCCGTATCAGCCGGATCGGGCGAAGGCGTTGTTGGCGGAGGCGGGGTATCCGAATGGGCTGCGGATGACCATCCATGGGCCGAATGACCGCTATGTGAATGACTCCAAGATCATACAGGCTGTTGCTCAGATGTGGCAGCGCATCGGGGTGCAGACCACGGTCGAGACGATCCCCTGGAGCAGCTATGCCACGCGCGCCGGCAAGCAGGAGTTCTCGGCCTTCCTGCTCGGCTGGGGTGTGGCGGGCGGGGAGGGCACCAATCCCTTGCGCGCCCAGCTCGCCACCTGGAACCCGGAGCGGGGCCTGGGCACGGCGAACCGTGGCCGCTACTCCAACCCCGCCTTCGATGCGTTGTTGGACAAGGCAATGGTGACGATGGACACCGGCGCCCGCGATGCGCTGGTGAAACAGGCGACGCAACTCGCGATGGATGATGTGCCGGTTATCATGCTGCATTTGCAGAAGAATATCTGGGCGACCCGCAAGGGATTAACGTACCGTGCCCGGGTGGATGAGGAAACCCGCGCGACGGACGTGATGGAGGTCAAGTAGCGTGCTGACCTGGTTCGTCCGCCGCCTGTTCCAGGCCAGCTTCGTGGTGCTGGCGATGACGCTGATTGTGTTTATCGGCGTGCATGTCATTGGAAATCCGGTTGATATCCTGATTTCACCGGAGGCGGATCAGGCCGAGCGGGCGCGGGTGATCGCGGATTTCGGCCTCGATCAGCCGCTGTGGAAGCAATATGCGCTGTTCCTGAACGGGGCCTTGCATGGCGACCTCGGCCGCAGCTTCGTGTTCAACGAGCCGGCGCTGCGGCTGATTGGCGGGCGCATGCCGGCGACGCTGGAGCTGGCGGTGACGGCGGTGCTGATGTCGGTGTGTTTCGGGGTGCCGCTGGGGCTGTATGCCGGGCTGAAGCCGGATGGGTTCCTGGGGCGGTCCATCATGGCGGGCAGCATTCTGGGGTTCTCTTTGCCGACATTCTGGGTCGGGTTGATGCTGATCATGGTCTTCGCGGTGCAGCTCGGCTGGCTGCCCAGCACCGGGCGCGGCACGACGGCGGCGCTGTTCGGGATTCAGTGGTCCTTCCTGACCTGGGACGGGCTGCGGCACATGTTCATGCCGGCGCTGAACCTGTCGCTGTTCAACATCTCCCTGGTGATGCGCCTGACGCGGGCCGGCGTGCGGGAGACGCTGCCGATGGATTACATCAAATTCGCCCGCGCCAAGGGCCTGTCGCCGGCTCGGGTGATCTTCGTGCATGTTCTGAAGAACATCATGATCCCCGTAGTGACGGTGGTGGGGCTGGAACTGGGTTCCACCATTGCCTTCGCCGTGGTGACCGAGAGCGTGTTCGCCTGGCCGGGCATGGGCAAGCTGATCATCGACAGCATCAACGTGCTGGATCGCCCGGTGATCGTGGCGTATCTGATGATGATCGTGCTTTTATTCATTACAATCAATCTGGTGGTGGATATTCTTTATACGATTTTGGATCCTCGCGTGCGGTTGGAGACGAAGGCGTGAGGGGGGTGATGGGGGAGAGCTGCGCCCAACTCCCGCCTCTCAGATTTGGGGTGGACCGACCACTGTTCGGTCCAATGTGTTGGGAGGAATGCGACTGTTCTTTCGTCATGCTCGGGCTTGACCCGAGCACCGCCATCGGCACCTGCCGTGACCTGGGCGCCGCGGCGTTTGAGGGCAGAACGTGTGGGGGTGCCCGGGTCAAGCCCGAGCATGACGGTAGTATGTGGGCCCGAACCCCATGACCGCCCCCCGGGAGGAAAC
>CAIUPC010000917.1 GCA_903900905.1 uncultured Acetobacteraceae bacterium | reverse complement strand
GCGACTCGCCGATCCACGGCGGCGCCGGAAAAGGCAAATGTTTTCTCCGCTGGACCCCTTATCCTGATGCATATGCGGCTTGTCCCGGGGATGACGCTTTTTGGAGCCCGAGCCCGTCCAGCAAAAGGTATCGCGGCCAAATGCGATACTCCTGGGCGTTTCGTATCTGTTGGGTCCGCGGCCAACGCGCCTCTGGCCTCATCCGCCGGCAGGCTGCTAGGCTGAATCGATGAGCAAAACACGCACCATCACGATCTACACGGACTACAAGAGCCCTTACGCCTATCTGGCCAAGGACGAAGCCTATGCGCTGGCCCGGGATTTCCCGGTCAAACTGGACATCCTCCCCTATATCCTTGATATTCCAAGCTATCTTGGCTCTGCGGAGGTCGATGACAGCGGCCAGGTACTGGCCGAAAGCCGCAACGCGCACCAATGGCGGCGGGTCCGCTACAGCTATATGGACTGCCGCCGGCAGGCCCGCAAACGCGGCCTGGTGATCCGCGGCACCCAGAAAATCTGGGACTCCAGCCTCGCCGCCGCGGGGATGTTATTTGCCAAACGATTTGGTGACATACAGTTACAGCGCTATCACGATGCCGTGTTTGAGCGGTTCTGGCGCCGCGCTTTGGACATCGAAGACACCGCCAGCATCGCCGCCGTGCTGAACGAGGCCGGCGCCGATGGCGCCGCTTTCCCCGCCTGGGCCGAGGAAGGCCGGGCCGAGGTCGCCGCCATCTCACGCGCCGCCGAAGCTCAGGGCGTGTTCGGGGTCACCACCTTCGTCGTGGACGGGGAAATTTTCTGGGGCCGCGAACACATCCCCGATATCCGGGCCATGCTGGCAAGTTGAGCGGCTTGCGCTAAAACGCCTCATCCTCCCGGCCCGACCAGGCCGGGATCAACCGACCAACCACCTGAGGGAACATCCTATGAAGCTGCTTCGCTATGGCCCCGTGGGCGCCGAAAAGCCCGCCATGCTGGACGCCAATGGCGGCATCCGTTGCCTCGCCGCGGTCGTGCGCGACATCGACGGCTTCGCGCTGTCCCCCACCGCGCTGGCAATGCTGGCCGGAATCGACCCGGAGACGCTGCCGCTGGTCGATAACAACCCGCGTATCGGCGCCTGCGTCGTCCGCCCGATCAACTACATCTGTATCGGCCTGAACTACTCCGACCACGCCGCCGAAGTCGGCATGCCGCTGCCGAAAGAACCGATCATCTTCGTGAAGGCGGGTGGGGCGTATTCGGGGCCGAATGATGACGTGCTGCGCCCCCGTTTCTCGGAAAAGCTGGACTGGGAGGTCGAGCTCGGCATCGTCATCGGCACCAAGGCCCGCTACGTGTCGGAAGAAGACTCCCTGAACTATGTCGCCGGCTATTGCGTCTGCAACGACGTCAGTGAGCGGTCCTTCCAGCTCGAACGCGGCCCGACCTGGGACAAGGGCAAGGGCGCCGACACCTTTGGCCCGACCGGCCCCTGGATGGTGACCAAGGACGAAGTCGCGGACCCGCAGCAGCTGAAGCTGTGGACCGAGGTCAACGGCAAGATGATGCAGAACGGCTCCACCAAGACCATGGTCTTCGGGGTCAAGGAACTGGTCAGCTATGTCAGCCACTTCATCACCCTGCATCCCGGCGACGTCATCGCCACCGGCACGCCCCCGGGCGTGGCCAGCGGCATGAAGCCGGAGCCGAAATTCCTGCAGCCGGGCGACGTCATGCGCCTGGGGATCGAGGGCCTGGGCATCCAGACCCAGCGCGTCCTACAGGCCTAAATCACTCATCCATGAACGGCGGGGTGGCGCCATGCCACCTCGCCCCCGGTGATCGGCCGAACCGCTGGGAGCGCAGGCGCCAGAGTTCGGCCAGATCGGTCACCCCCGGCAAAACCGCGGCGATGCCGCAATGCGGACAGAGCGGCGTGTCGCCATCATCGATCCAATCGATGACTTCCTCTGCCCCGAACGTCTGAAGGCAGCAAAAACATCCGCACCACATCCCGGCCCCATGCGTTGACAGGCGCATGATGCCCGGACATGGGTCATTCATGCAAAACAGGGTTTTGTGGCTGATCGCGGCCACCACGACGATCCGGCTGTTGTTCGCCGCCAGCCTCGGGCTGGGCGTCGACGAAAGCTATATGATCGCGGCCGGACGCAGCCTGAGCCTGGGCTATTTCGACCACCCGCCCGCCGCCTGGTGGCTGTCCTGGGGTGCCGCGCATCTGTTCGGCAGTGAGGCCTCCGTCGTCCTGCGCCTGCCCTTCATCGCGCTGTTCGCGCTGTCGAGCTGGCTGATGGCGCGTCTCGGCACCGCGGTCGCCGGCGAACAGGCGGGGTTCTGGGCAGCGGTCCTGCTGAACCTGTCCCCGGTCTTCGGCATCACCGGCGGCAGCTGGGTGCTGCCCGACGGGCCGCTGCTATGCGCCCTCCTGGGCGCCGCGCTCTGCCTGCGCCACGCGACGGCCGGGCGCGGCTTTGGCTGGTGGTGCGGGGCGGGCCTCTGCGCCGGGCTGGCGCTGGCGGCGAAATACTCCGCCATCCTGACCATCGGCGGCGCCTTCCTGTATCTGCTGTCCGACCGGACCCAGCGGCGCTGGCTGCTGCGGCCGGAGCCCTATGTCGCGGTCATCGCCGCGATCCTGGTCTTCTCCCCGGTGATCGTGTGGAACGCCACCCATCACTGGGCCTCCTTCGCCTTTCAGGGTGAGCGTGCGGTCGGGCTGCGGTTCCGTCCTTTGCTGCCGCTGACCACGCTGCTGGGTGAGGGCCTGTTTGTCCTCCCCTGGATCTGGGCGCCGATGCTGGTGCTGCTCTGGCGCGGGTTCTTCCGCCCGGGTGATCGTCTGCTGGCCTGCCTGGCGGCGCCGCCGATTATCGGATTCGCGCTGATCGCCGCCTGGTCGAGCCAGCGGGTGCTGTTTCACTGGGCCGCGCCCGGCTACCTCATGCTGTTCCCGCTGCTGGGGCAGGCGGTCGCGGCCCGCTGGCCGGCCCCCTGGCTGAGGCGGACGGTGTTCGGCACGGCCGGATTTCTGATCGTGGCGATGGCGGTCGTGGGGTTGCAAACCGCCTTCGACTGGCTGGGCGGCAGCCTGACGGCAATCGCGCGCAAAGACCCGACGATCGAAGGCATCAATTGGGTGTCCTTGCGCGAGGACCTGACCGCGCGCGGCTTGCTGCGCCCGGGCACGGTCATCGGAGTCCCCAACTGGCGCGACGCCGGCAAGATTGGCTACGCGCTGGGGCCGGAGGTGACGGTCCTCTGCCTCAACCCCGATTCCCGCCAGTTCGGTTTCGCCGCGCCTTTGGATCGGTTCATGGGCCAGGACGTGCTGGTGCTGTCGGTGACACAGGCCCCCGTGGCGACGCTGTTTGAGCGCCTGGAGCCCCTGCCCGATTCCTTGATCCGCCATCGCGGCCGGGTGCTGCAAACGGTAACCGTCAGCATCGGGCACGGGTTAACAGCAGGGTCTCTCGGGGCACGTTAAGCCGCGCGCACGAGAGCCGGTATTCACAGGCCGCGGAGCACGGAACCGCAGTATGTGGTGTGACACCAAGCGCAGTTGCTGTTGACTCATGCTCTCAACGTCATGGCCCGGCTTGTCCCTATGGGATTCATAGATCGCGGAAACGATTTTC
>CAIUPC010000916.1 GCA_903900905.1 uncultured Acetobacteraceae bacterium | reverse complement strand
CTAAAGATTGACGCACCGGCCTCTGTCACATCGTCAAGCTGATGTAGGTCAGCATCCACGCCTTTCTTCGGTTGAACACTGCAAAGGCGTGGATGCCGACCTGCGTCGGCATGACGTCTGTCGATCGCGGCCGACCCCAATCCAGGTGGGAACCTCCTGGGACGAAGCAGGCGGTGCTTTTGCCTCCGCCGCTGCTCGTGATAGGCAGTCTCACCCCATCGTGAGAACCCGCCATGTCATACGCACCGAAGCGCGCCGATTTCTCCATCCCGGTCCGTATCAACCTCTATTCCGATACCCAGACCCGCCCGTCACGCGCCATGAAAGAGGCGATGATGGAGGCGGAGATGGGCGACGAGCAGGGTGGCTCCGACCCCTCCGTCTGGGCGCTGTGCGATTACGCGGCGGCGCTGCTGGGCAAAGAGGCGGCGATGTTCCTGCCGTCGGGGACGATGTGCAACCAGGTCGCCATCGCCACCCATTGCCGCCCGGGCGATGAGATCCTGGCGCATGAAGACGCGCATATCCAATCCAGTGAGGCCGGCGGTCCCGGCGCCATCAGCGGCGTGCTGATCCGCGGCCTGCCAGGCGATCGCGGCATTTTCGATGCCGAGGCGCTGCGCGCCGCGATTCGTCCGATATCCCGCTACTCCCCGGCGCAGACGCTGGTGGAGGTCGAGCAGACCGCCAACAAAGGCGGCGGCGCATGCTGGAGCGTAGATGGCCTGCGCGCTGTGGCGGATGTCGCGCATGCGCATGGCATGCAGGTGCATATGGATGGCGCCCGGCTGATGAATGCCGCTGTCGCGCTCGGCGCACCGGCGTCTGAGATCGCGGCGCCGTGTGATACCGTATGGCTCGATTTCACCAAGGGCCTTGGTGCGCCGTTGGGCGCGGTGCTGGCCGGCAGCGAGGCCTTTATCGGGGAGGCCTGGCGTTGGAAGCAGCGCCTGGGCGGGTCGATGCGTCAGGGCGGGATGAACGCGGCGGCGTGCCTGTATTCGTTGCAGCACAATATTCCCCGGCTGGCCGAGGATCATGCCAATGCCGCGGTTTTGGCCCGCGGCATGGCGCAAATCCCCGGCATCACGGTGGAAGCGCCGGAAACCAACCTGGTGTTCTTCGACACGCGCGGCACCGGCCTGACGGTGCCGGAATTCGCCGCCCGCCTGCGCCCGCATGGCGTGACGGTGTCGACGACCGACACCTATCGCGGCCGCGCCTGCCTCCACCTCGACGTCAGCGCGGCGCAGGTGGAGGAAGCGGTGTCGATCATGCGGCGGGTTCTTGCCGCCTAATCGCTGCCTTGGGGCGCGCGGAAGCCACCGACGCCGCGTTCGATGTCGGTGACGTGGCGTGGGAGGAAGCCGGTGACGTCGCGGACACCGCAGGAATGGGCGATGATTTCCACTTCATCGCGCATGCGTTCGGCATAGCGGGCCACGCGCACCGCCTTGTCGGTCGGGTCCAGGCCGGAGATCAGGCTTTCCTTCGACGACGTCACCCCGGTCGGGCAATTGCCGGAGCCGCATTTCATCGCCTGGATGCAGCCAAGGCTGAACATGAAACCG
>CAIUPC010000915.1 GCA_903900905.1 uncultured Acetobacteraceae bacterium | reverse complement strand
GACCGCATCGAACCGGCGCCATCGAGTCAACGTTGAAGAGATAGAGCAAGAAAAATCGTTTCCGCGATCTGTGAACGCGGTAGGGACAAGCCGGGCCATGACGGGGAGAAAATACCATTGTCCCCACCTGCCAAATTTTCGTTTCCGCGATCTGTGAACGCGGTGGGGGCAAGCCCGGCCATGAGGGGGTTGTATCGTTACCTCAATCCTCAAACCCGACAAAATGCACGAACCGGTCATTCGGCTCCCGATCCGCTTTGACCGTGTTGGCGGGGAAATCATCCTCGGGGTAACCCAGCGCGATGCAGGTCATGATCACCTCTGTTTCGGGGATGCGCGCTTCCTCCCGCACGATCTCCGACCGCATGATCCCCTGCCCGTTCACCACCGTGCCCAGGCCACGATCCCAGGCGGCGAGGCAAATCCCATAAGACAATGCCCCCAGATCGAAATGCACCACCGCGCCGGGGTCGAGGTCCCGGTCATAGGTCAGCACCAGCGACACCGGCGCATCGAACTGGCGGAAGCCGCGCATCACCCAATCCTGGCGCATGGCTTTGTCGTTACGCTCAATCCCCATGGCGGCGAACAGCTTGATGGCGATGGCGACCTGGCGTTTGCGATGCACGCCCTCATACTCGCCATGGGTATGGATTTCGCGGTTGGCCTTGGCGCCGCCCAGCATGGTCTCGGTATTGCGCTGGCGCACGCGCTCCAGCGGCGCGCCGGTCAGCACATGCACATGCCAGGGCTGGGTGTTCATGGACGAGGGGGCGCCCTTGGCGACCTCGATAATCTCCTCAATCACCGCGCGCGGCACCGCATCGGCCTTGTAGCCGCGCACGCTGCGCCGGGTCCGCACCAGGTCTTCGAATTCCATGAACGCTTTCCTCGCCTGTCCGATGTCGCGCCAGTTTGGCGCAGACCGCCGGATTGGGCCAGACGGGCTACTGCAACGCCCCACGCATCGGGTAGGCATTGCCGTCCCGTTCGTTCACCGGCTCCACCCCGAACCGGACCTCGATCGTCTTCAGGATCGAGCCGAAATCGTAAGGCGTATGATCCACATAGCCCTTCTTCACCATCGGCCCGGCCAGGATCAGCGGCACCCGCGTGCCCGGGCCCCATTTGTCGCGCTTAGGCGGCGGGACGTGATCCCAGGATCCGCCGTTCTCGTCATAGGTGATGATGATCAGCATGTCGGCATAGGCGGGGCTGCGCTGCAGCAGGCCGATCAGTTCGGCGAGGTGCTTGTCGCCGTCGGTGATATTGGCATAGCCGGGATGCTGGTTTTCTTCCCCGATCGGTTTGTAGAAGGTGACCGGCGGCAGGGTGTTGGCTTTGATGTCAGCAATCAGATCCTTGTAATCCTTCAGATGCGCCTTCTGGCCGGGCGTGCCCGGGGCCATGTTCTGGAAATAGGCGAAGGGCTGGTGGTGGAACTGGAAGTCCTCCGCCGCCTGGCCTGCTCGGGCATCGTCATAGCCGCCGGCGTACCAGGCCCAGCCGATGCCCTTGGCATCAAGCCGATCGCCGATATGCGGGGCGGTCTGGGGTGGCACCAGTTTTTTGGGATCGGTGTCCTTCGCCCCGTGCAAATACACCGATCGGCTTGTGTTCACGGCGAACCCATCGGGCGTGACCTGCCCATCCTTGATCAGCCGGCCATTGGCATCCAGCACCGCCACGGCCGGCGCATCCGGCCAGGTGAATGCACAGGAGCAGACCATGAAACTATGATTCAGAAACGACCCGCCGAACGCGGAGTGAAACATCGCATCGCCGATGGTGTACTGGCGCGCCAGTTTCCAAAGATAGGTCTTGGACGTATCGTAATACCCCATCGCCAGCCCGGCCGCGTTGGAGACCGCGGCATAGCGGTTCATGGCGCCGTCGTTGATCTGCATCTGCTCCTGATAGAACGCATGAATCAGGTCGCCGGTTTTGTCATCGATCTTCACGAAGCGGGCAATATCGAACGGCTTATTCGGCAAATCAGCGGGGAACCGCGGGTCGGCCAGTTTGGTTTTGGAATGAATGGGCTGCGGCAGCGTTTTATAGGGCTTCCCGTCGGGGCCAATCTGAATGGCGCGGTCGCCCGCATTGGCGAGGCCGTTGGCGCCGGGGAAGGTGCCGAACATGCTATCGAAGCTGCGGTTCTCCTCAAAGATCACCACGATATGCCCGATTTTCGCCAGCGGATCGCCGCTGATCTCCGCCCGCGCGGGCGGCGCGATGGACAGCATGGCGGTGAGCACCAACGCGGCTGACAGGGGCTTACATACTGGCATAGTTCTCTCCCATTCGACGGACCACAAGACAGGGTGGGGGCATCGCAGGTCAACGATGGTTCTGTGAACCCTCCATGACGGCCGCCTGATGCCCGGACCGGTTGCCTATAGCGTTCGGGGCCTTTCTGTGCATAAACGGCATCATGTGGCGTTTGATGCTGATTTTTGGCCTGTTGGCGGCCAGCCCTGGGGCGCGCGCGGCGGTCACCCCGGTGCCGTATGCGTTGTGCGAAACCGCGATTACCTCCGCCGAATACAGCGGCAAACTGCCACCGCGCATCCTGCATGCCATCGGCCAGGTCGAAAGCGGCCGCTTCGATGAGGCGGCAAACCGGGTGCGGCCCTGGCCCTGGACCATCAATGCGGAGGGCAACGGCGCCTTCTTCGCCAGCAAAAATGAGGCGATTGCCGCCGTCAAAGCGCTGCAGGCGCGCGGGGTGAAGTCGGTCGATGTCGGGTGCATGCAGGTGAACCTGATGTACCATCCGCAGGCCTTTGCTTCCTTGGATGAGGCCTTCGATCCCCTCGCCAACGCGATCTATGCGGCCAAATTTCTGAACCAGCTACATGCGCCGGGCGATACCTGGTTGCGCGCGATCGCGTCCTACCATTCGGATACGCCGGCACTGGGTGAGGCCTATCGGGCCTTGGTGATGCTGCGCTGGCAGAACCCGCAGTTAGGCGCCAGCCAGACGCTGGCCAGCACCTACCGCTCCTTCGCGCCGCAGTCGGAGGTCTATGGCGCCTTTGCCTCGACCTCCCAGGCCTATGGGGCATCAACAGTACCCGGGCCGACCCCGGTGCCCCGCCGCTAAAGCGGGGCCTGGGTCAGAGGCGTCAACGATGATACCGTCCTGACAATTAGGCCGGGTGTCAGGCGCGTTGCTCGCTTTTGAGGGAACGCCCACGGCAGCGTGCCATTGCGTCACCGGCTGCGGCGGGCGCCCCCGAACAGCCGGTGCAACAGCCCCGGCCCCCGCCCGGCCGCCGTCGCGGTACCGCCGCGCAGGGAAAAACCAGCCTCCCCCTGACGCTGGATCGCGCTCGCCAGCTCCGCGCGAAACTGCCGCAATTCGCGGTCGTTTTGCCAGGGCGGGCGATAGGTCTGATCGACCATCAAATCCTTTGCCACCGCCAGATTGCGTTCGGCCTGCGCCGGGTCGAAGAAACTGCCGGCATCGGCGGTTTCGACATCGCCGTGGATCAGATGGAACAGCACCTGCTCGCGGCCATCGACGACATGATCGGTGCCGCCAAAGCCAACACGGATCAGGCGGCGGCTGTGCTCGACATGCCCATGGCCGAAGCCTTTGAAACGGGAGTCGAAATAACCGCCAAACAGCAACGCCTCCCGGCTGAAGGACGCGATCTGCGCCGTCAGGGTTCTGCTGACGATGGGTTCGGCGGGCGTGCCCTTGCCGGACAGGAATTCTTCCGGCGTCCAGGGGCGGGCATAATTGATATGGCCCCAGCGTTGCGCGCCCTCGATCCACGCCTGTTCCCAGCCCGGTTTCGTTGGCTGCGTGTCATCTTCCAGCAGGATGACAACGTCGTTGTTCAGCATGGCGGAGAGCAGATAAAGCGCCCGGTTCTTGTTCCAGGTGACGCCCATGTTGACGCCGGTGATCATCGGCACGTTTTGCGCGCGCAGCCAGGCGGCGGTGTCGTCACTGGAACTGTCGTCCGCCACCACCCAGTCCACCTGGCTGTGCGTGGTCAGGCGCCGGACCCGGTCAACAGTCTCCGCCAGAACCGAACGCCGGTTGTACGTAACTATACCGATCCCAAGCCGGAGCACCACGGGCCGTTCCTTCCGTCAAAGGGAGGTCAGGACCATCGCCGCCGCCCCGCCGCATAAAAGCATGATCGGGTTGATTTTGGTAAACGCGAAAGCAGCAGCCCCCAGCACGGTGATGGCGTGCGGCATAAACCCGGTCTCAGTCGCGCGCATCAGCGCCAGGCCGCTGGAAAAGGTCAGGCCAATGGCAACCGGGGCCAAAGCCCGCTCCACCACCGGCCGCCAGTTCGACTGCGCGGCGCGGTGCCAGCCCTTGGCCACGAAATGCACCAGCAGGCAGGATGGCAGAAACATGCCGAGAAACGACACCGCCGCACCGGGCAGACCGGCCGCTTTTTGGCCGATCAGCATCACGATCAAGGAGCCCGGACCCGGCGCGGCGCGGGAGATCGCGAACAGGTCCAGGAACTCCGCCGCCGTCATCCAGTGATAGTACTCGACGGAGGCGCGCTGAATATCCGGCATCACCCCCGCGCCGCCGCCAAAGGCCAGCATCGACAGGCCAGCGAACAACAGGAACAACTGCAGCAGAACCGGGCTCATCGCCCCCGCCCCAACCACGCGATCATCAGGCTGATCGGCATCATCACCAGCAGCACATACGGCAGCGGGTAGCCCAGCACACCGATGCCGACGGTGATGGCCAGGGTGACGCAGGCGGGGCCGACGCGGCGGATGTTGTTCAGCGCCAGCCGCACCCCGAGCCCGAGGTTCATCCCCAGCGCCACCGCGCCCATGCCGGACAGCGCGATGCTGAACCAGATGCCGCCGTGGTTGTGCAAATACAGCGTCCCCGCGACCAGCACGATGACCACCGGCAGCGTCACCAGCCCGGCGAAACAGGCCAGCGCCCCCGGCACGCCGCGCATCTGGGTGCCGACAAACACCGCCAGATTGACGTTGGTCGCCCCGGGCACGAGCTGCGACAAAGCATAGCCGGACAGGAACTGCGCCTCATCCATCCAGCCACGGCGATGCACGACCTCCTGCCGGGTCCAGGCCGCGAGGCCGCCGCCGAAACTCATCATCCCGATCCGCATGAAGCCCACGAACAACGCCGCGAGGCCTGGGCGGAGGTTCTCTCGATTCCCCATCCCGCCATTCAAGCCGGTACGCTATGCACTGCCCAGAGCCAAACGAAGGGGACGACGCCATGGAATACCGATCACTGGGCCGCAGCGGTCTGAAAGTCTCCCCGCTTTGCCTGGGAACCATGATGTTCGGGGGCGTCACGGACGAGCCCACCGCCGCCCGCATCGTGGATAAAGCGCGAAGCCAGGGGATCAATTTCATCGACACCGCCGACGGCTATAGCGGCGGCGAGTCGGAATCGGTGGTCGGGCGCGCCATCCGTGCCCACCGCGCCTGGTGGGTGCTGGCCACCAAGATCGCCAACCCGACCGGCGCCGGCCCCAATGCACGGGGCTTGTCGCGGCGGCAGGTGAACCACGCGGTCGAGGGCAGCCTCAAACGCCTCGGCGTGGAGGAGATCGACCTGCTGTATTTGCATAAGGAGGATCACTCCACCCCCTTGGCGGAAACCGTGCATGCCCTGGCGGACCTGATCCGGGCGGGGAAGATCCGGTATTTCGGGGTGTCGAATTACCGCAGCTGGCGCGTCGCCGAAATCTGCCGCCTCTGCGACGAAGCCGGCATCGATCGGCCCATCGCCAGCCAGCCGCTGTACAATGCCCTGAACCGGGAAGTGGAAACCGAGCATCTGCCCGCCTGCGGCTATTTCGGCCTGGGCGTCGTGCCCTATAGCCCGCTGGCCCGCGGCGTGCTGACCGGCAAATACAAGCCCGACGTGCCGCCCCCGCCCGGCACCCGCGCCGGCCGCCAGGATCGGCGCATGCTGGAGTCCGAATGGCGCCCGGAAAGCCTGCACATCGCCGCCGCCTTCACCGAACATGCGACGAAACGCGGGATGACCACGGCACAGTTCGCGATGGCCTGGGTGTTGAACAACCGCTTCATCACCGGCGCCGTCGCCGGCCCGCGCACCGAGGAACACTGGGATGCCTATGTGAGCGCGCTGGAATGCCGCCTGAACGCGGAGGATGAGGCGTTCGTGAACCGCATGGTGACCAGCGGCCACCCCTCCACGCCGGGCTACAACGATCCATCCTACCCGATCGAGGGCCGGGTGCCGCGATAAGGTGCGGCTGTCAAAGTCCCCTGATCATGGTAGGCGGAGTTTTGATATCGGGCGTGATTTGACAATCAGGAGCGCGGAATGACCGACCACTCACAGGTGCGGCACGGCCTTTATGCCAGGGCGATGGATGAGATTTACTGGCCCAATCCGGCCGCGGTCGTTGTGCCATTGCACGACAAGGCGCAGCTCTATTCGGTCGCGGCGGACGTGATTGGCAATGAGCCGATCACCTATCTGGAGTTTGGGGTTTATGGGGGCTGGAGCCTGACCCGGATCCTGGATCGGTTTCCGCATCCGGCGGCGCAATTCATCGGTTTCGACAGTTTTCAGGGCCTGCCGGAAGGCTGGACGCCGGAGATGGGAACCGGCCACTTCTCAACCGGCGGCGCGATGCCCGATATTGCCGATCCGCGCGCCCGCTTTGTGAAGGGGTGGTTCCAGAACACGCTGCCGGGCTTCCTGGCCGCCCACCCGGTCAAAGCGCCGGTGCTGGTGCATTTTGACGCTGATCTGTACTCATCGACCTTGTTCCTGCTGACCACTCTCTGGCATCATATTCCCGATTATTACTTCATCTTCGACGAATTCCAGCCGGACGAAATCAGCGCCATGCGCGATTTTGTGAATGCCTACCCGGTCGCGTTCGAATTCATGGCCTGCACCCAGGATGAATACGCCCGGCCGCAGCAGATTTTCGGCCGGATGCGGCGGATCGAAATGGTGGTGTGAGGGTTGGTCAGGGGTATCGCATTTGGCTGCGATACCTTTG
>CAIUPC010000914.1 GCA_903900905.1 uncultured Acetobacteraceae bacterium | reverse complement strand
CGTTCTGCTCTACGACGTCATGGCCCGGCTTGTCCGGGCCACCTATCGCGGCACGGTGCGGTGGGGGTGGCCCGGACAAGCCGGGCCATGACGGGGAGAAAATACCGTTGTCCCCACCTGCCAGTTTTTCGTTTCCGCGATCTGTGAATCCTGTAGCCCCTACCCGCCCCCCCTACCCGCCCCGCGCCTTCAGCTCATCGCTCGGCCGCACATCCGTCGATCGGCTGTAGATCGAGGTTGCGACGATCAGCACCACGCACATGAAGCCGAACAAAGACCGGTAGGCGAACTCGGTCCGCGCCCCCGTCGCCTGCGGCTCGAACGCGCCCAAAATCACGCCTGACAGCGTCTGCATGCAGGCCACACCCAGCATCACGCAGGTGTTGATGGTCGCCATGCCGCGGCCAATCAGGCGATCGGGGAAGGTCGCCCGGCCATGCGCCATGATCATGGTGGAGGAGGAGCTGACAAAGCCGATGGCGATGATGGCCCCAGCGGCCAGCCAGAGGGGGGGATGGGACCAGAGCGCGAGGGTCGCCATGATCCCGGCCACCACCAGGGTGCCGGTGAAGGCGATCCATTTGCGGGTGTTCAGCACCCGGTCCATCGGCCCGAATACCAGCTGGCCGATTTGATAGGCGACGACGGCGGCCAGCAGGACGTTGCCGGATTGGATTTTGCTCAGGCCATGCACCTCCCGCAGGAAAGGGCCGCCCCAGAGGCCCTGGATGGTGAAGGTGCAGGCGTAGTTGCAGAAATTCAGGATCAGGATGTAGGGCAATGTCGGGGTTCTCAGGACCTGGACCAGGCCCTGGACCATTTCCCTGGGGGACTCCCGCTTGCGCGCCAGGAAGGGGTGGCCCGGCGGGGCGTCACGCACGACCAGCAGCACCGCGACGGCGGCGATGGCGGTGAAGACGATGACCCCGCCAAACACCCCGCGCCAGCCCACCGCATCCGCCGCCCAGGCCAAAGGCGTGGTGGCCAGCAGATTGCCGAGCAGCCCGATGGACAACACCATGGATGACAAGGTGGAGAACCGGTCCGGCGGAAACCAGCGGGAGATCACCACCATGCTGCCAATCAGCATGACCCCGAACCCCGCCCCCATCATCGCCCGCCCCACCAGCAAAGTCGGCCAGTCCGGCGCCAGGGTGAAGACGGTGCCGCCAATGGTCGCGAGCACCAGCATGCCGAACACCGTCAGCCGCGGCCCGTAGCGGTCGAAGAAGAAGCCGCAGGGGATCTGCATCGACGAGAAGCCGAAGAAGAAGGCCCCGGTGAGGGCGCCCAATGCCTCCGGCCCGATATGCAGATCGCGCATCAGGTCCAGCCCGATGGTGACGTTGGAGGCGCGGAAGAAGTGGCTGGCCACATAGGCGGTGGCGAGGGTCCCGACGATGATCAGGCCTTGCCGCCGGTTGGAGGAGGTCATGAGGCTGGGCGTTTCCTGTTTTTGCCGGGCCTCGGTAGCACGGATTGGGGGGATACGGCGAACGGGTGGTCAGGGCGTATGGGGTGTTGGGGTGGTGGTGGGGTTGGGCGGGAGCATGGTCTCGTGGGTTTTGTGGAACGGGCGGCAGCCCGGCGCGGCTGTCAGGGGTGCGGCCAGCGGCACTTGCGGTCCCGGCGTGGCTGGGCTGGCCGGGGTTCTCACGGCGCATGGGGTGTTCCGAGTGATCGCGCGAATCCTGTGGCGCTGGTCGGGCCGGTGCTGCTTCGGGTCGGGCCATGGGCCGGGCATCTTCCTCCGATCCGCGCGAGCCGAAGCGGCGGGAGAGGGCGTCGCGGAAGGGCGGTTTGTCCAGGAAGGTGCGCCTCACGGTGTAAGGGGTCTTTTGGATGCGGACGTGGCCTGGCGAGGGGGAAGTTGGCCGGCATGGCTTGGGCGGGGCGAGGTTCTCACGGCGTATGGGGTATTCTGCGGCGTTCGCGCGTGCGGCCAGGCATTGGGTCGCGCCAGGCGATCGGCGTGGCTGTCCGGCACCGCCG
>CAIUPC010000913.1 GCA_903900905.1 uncultured Acetobacteraceae bacterium | reverse complement strand
GGGGGTGATCATTGATCTGCATCAACCCTATCTGATCGTACGCCGACTCAGAAGTGCTTTGAGAGGGTTCCTATCCCCGGTCAGACGCATCACGGCTCGGTTCAAGCCGCGCTGGTATCATTAAATTCCGGAAAGCTGGGCTGATCGCGGCTGCCGTCACGGGGCAATGCTCATCGTATGATCCGTGTGAAATGAGGGCCGCCGTGATCGCGCGAATCGGGGTTCGCGTGTGGGCGGGTGCTGCTACCCACGGGTAGCAGCCATGTTCGCGCGCGGTTTGCGTCGGTGCTGGCGGGTGCGATACTGTACGCTGCAATGCAGCATACTGGAGTCCACTCATGCCGTTGAGCGCGCCCGCCGAACGCGAGAGGCAACACACGCGTTCGATCGAGATCAACGGCTACCGCCGGGCCGACGGGCTGTACGACATCGAGGCGCATCTGACCGACGTCAAAAGCTTTGGCCAGACCAACTATGATCGCGGTTTCATCGCCGCGGGCGAGCCCATTCACGACATGTGGCTGCGCCTGACGGTGACTGAGACGATGCGGATTGTCGGCTGTGAGGCCGTCAGCGACCTCACGCCCTATCGCATGTGCCCGAGTGCCGCCCCCAATTTCTCCCGTCTGGTGGGCATGACCATCAAGGGCGGCTTCCTGCGCGATGCCAATCAGGCTGTCGGCGGGACCGTCGGCTGCACGCATCTGCGGGAGTTGCTGCAACAGATGGCGACCACCGCCTTTCAGACCATCAGCCCGTCGCGCGTGCGCAAGGAAATGCATGCGGAGGGCACCGAACCCAAGCCCGGCAGTGACGCGGTGGACGCCCGCATCACGGAAAAGATGGGCGGCCCGCCGAAGATATTGAACACCTGCGTCGCCTATAGTGACGCAGGTCCCCTGGTACAGCGCCGTTGGCCGCATCTTTACACCGGTCCTGAGGCGACGGAGCAGGCGGCTGATTGACCCGTAAGCAGCCTTCTCCGCTCAGTCCTCTGCCGAGGTAAGGGCTATGCGGCGGCTTTCGTCACCCTGTCAGCCGAACGCAGGCCGTGGCGCATGAATGCATGACCGTCCTCGGTCGCCGCGGAACGGAAATAGGCGAGTACGAAGACCCTCACCGCGCTGGTTCGCCCGCCCGGATGTTCCGTGGCCTCGATCCGGCGGACAAGCGTGCTCATGTCCTTGCCCTCCCGGTCGCTGATTTCCAAAAGGGCGTCCCATAGCTCGGGTTCCAGCCGCATGCTGGTGCGGCCGCGCTGGGCTACGACGTTACGATTGACGAGACGGCTGGTGGTCACTGGAGCCCCCATAGGGTTTGAACGGGGCTCATTGAATCATAAGGGTCTTAACAAAAGGTTGACGGCGGCTGTTTTTTTGACATGCCACAGCATGTTTTTCGCCGTGGCGCCAAAATGCGTTAAATCGGCAGCGGTGCGTCTTTCATCCGCTCCATGCTGAAGCGGCTGCTGACATTGCGCAGCGGGATGGCGGCGATCAGCTTGCGGTAGAACTGGTCGTAGGCGGCGATGTCGGCCACCACCACGTGCAGGAGGTAGTCCACGTCGCCAGACATGCGCCAGGCGTCGACGATGTCAGGGGTTTCGGCCACTACTTTCGCGAAGCGGCCGAGCCAGTCAGCCGAATGGTCCGCCGTTTCCACCGCCACGAACACCGAGACGCCAAGCCCGATCTTGGTGGGGTCGAGGACGGCGATGCGGCGCTGGATCACGCCCTCTTGCTCCATTCTCCGGATGCGTTTCCAGCAGGGTGTCGGGGTCAAGCCGACCTGAGTTGCGATCTCTTGCAGGGACAGAGAGGCATCGACGGCGATCAGCCGCAGGATTTCGCGGTCGAGCCGGTCAAGGTCTTTATCGGTGGCCATCGCGTGTTGCCCCTGATATCCGATGTGGGTGGAAGGAATTTCCC
>CAIUPC010000912.1 GCA_903900905.1 uncultured Acetobacteraceae bacterium | reverse complement strand
GTCAATCTGCTGACCCATTGCAATGCCGGCTGGCTCGCCACCGTCGATTGGGGCACCGCTCTGGCGCCGATTTACATGGCACATGACGCCGGCATCGACCTGCATGTGTGGGTCGACGAAACCCGCCCGCGCAACCAGGGCGCGGCGCTGACGGCGTGGGAGTTGGGCAGCCACGGCGTGCCGCACACCGTCATCGCCGACAACGCCGGCGGGCATCTGATGCAGCATGGCCAGGTCGACATGGTGATCGTCGGCACCGACCGCGTCACCCGCGCCGGCGACGTCGCCAACAAGATCGGCACCTACCTCAAGGCGTTGGCGGCGCGGGATAATGATGTGCCGTTCTGGGTGGCATTGCCGTCCACCACGATCGACTGGACGGTGTCGGACGGGCTGACGGAAATCCCGATTGAGGAACGCAGCGCGTCTGAGGTCACCGACATCACCGGCCGCATGGCCGATGGCACCATTGCCACGGTGCGGGTCGCCGCCGGCGGCAGCCCGGGCGCCAATCCGGCCTTCGACGTGACCCCTGGACGGCTGGTCACCGGCCTGATCACGGAGCGGGGCCGCTGTGAGGCGACGGCTGCGGGGCTGTTGGGGCTGTTTCCGGAGCGGGGCTGAGCCGGTTTAGCGGGCCCCGCCTTCGACCGCCAAAGCCTCCGCCCGCCAGCGCAGCATGCCACCGGTAAGGTTGGCAGTTTGTTTGAACCCATTCTGCGTCAGGATGGTGATCGCCTGGGCCGACCGGCTCCCGGCCCGGCAGACCGCGACCAAAGGGCGCGCCCGGTCAAGCTCGTCAACACGGCCGGCCAGTTCACCCAACGGGATCAGGGTCGCGCCCGCGATATGGCCCAGCGGGCCGTTGAACTCAGCGGGTTCGCGGACATCGAGGATTTGCACGTGCTGTGCGTGCTCTTCGAGCACATGCGGCGTGATCTCCCAAATCCCGGCGAAGCTGTAATGCAGATGCGCCCAGTCCGGGTCCGCCCGGTCGGGATCAGTCAGGGCGGCGGCATCATTCTCCGGCCGGCCGCAGCGGAGGTTGGCGGGAACCGCGACATCCAGCATCTTGGGATGCGCCAGGCGCAGATTGTTCATGTAGCCGGTGAAATCACGCATCGCGATGTCGCCACCGAGACGCGGGTTGAAGCGCCGCTCTTCCGCGACACTGGTCACCGTCAGGCCCCGGTAATCATGCGCGGGATAGAGCAGGCAGTCTTCCGGCAGGCTGAAAATCTGATCATGGACCGAGCGGTACATTGTGCCTGGATTGCCCTGCTGGAAATCCGTGCGCCCGCTGCCGCGGATCAACAGACAATCACCGGTGAAGGCCATGCTGTGGTCGTCCAGCACAAAGGTCAGACAGCTATCGGTATGGCCCGGAGTCGCGCGCACCAACAGGCGGCGACTGCCGAAAGCGACAACATCGTCCTCCCCCAGCAAGCGATCCGCGCCCTCGGCCGAACTGGTCGCGGCGAGCATGATCTTGCTCCCCAACCTTTGCTTCAGCAGTGAGGCACCGGTCACATGATCGGCATGCACATGCGTTTCGAGGGTCGCGACGAGGGTCAGTCCAAGCTCCTCGATCAACGCCGCATCGCGGCGCACTTGCTCAAACACCGGATCGATCAGCACCGCCTGCCCGCCGCGCCTGTCGGCCAGGAGATAGGTGTAGGTGGAGGATTGCGGGTCGAACAATTGCCGGAATACGAACATCTCTACCACCGGAGACGAGGAAGATACGCTATCCTATCGGTATTGGGTCGAGGGTTCAAGTTTCTCCCAGTGACGGTTTATTGAGCAAAATTTTGGGATTATGGCGCATGGATTTCGGTGTTTCTTCTGTTCTCCGGCGCTGGCCGCTCGTGTTGGCGGTCGGGCTGCCTGCCTGCACCGCCGATACGCGGGTTCCCCCGTTTGCCCGGGTTCCGTTCCAGCCGTTCTCCCACGAGGCAGTGGTGGCGATCGCGTTGCGGGAGTGGCGGGCTTTTGGCAGCCCCGTGGCGA
The DNA here is from genome assembly GCA_903900905.1 of uncultured Acetobacteraceae bacterium. Classification (GTDB taxonomy): domain Bacteria; phylum Pseudomonadota; class Alphaproteobacteria; order Acetobacterales; family Acetobacteraceae; genus Rhodopila. Next base: position 2,249 of record CAIUPC010000912.1, on the reverse strand, counting down.
CCGAGGAACAACCGCGAAAGCCTGAACGCGTTGAGGGTCTCTGGCAACGGGTCGGGGAATACTGGTGGCTGGGCCTCGATCCCGCCGATAGCGCGACCGGCTGGACCGGTAAGCACGATGCGTCCGGCCGGGTGTTTCCGCCCGAGGCCGATGAGGCCTTCGCGTGGTCCGCCGCGTTCGTGTCCTATACGATGCGCATGGCCGGGGCCGGCACGGGGTTCGCCTACGCGGCGGGGCACGATCGGTATATTCACGCGGCCATGCGTGGCGATCCGGGGTCGGTGGTGGTGGCGGAGCGGCCGGAAGCCTATGCGCCGCGGCCCGGCGACCTGATTTGCGCCGGCCGGGGCGATAGCGCGGGACTACGGTTCGACGACATCCCGCGGACACCCCTGTTTAAAGCCCATTGCGATATCGTCGTGCGACTTGGCGACCCGGAAGGGCTGGCGGTGGTGGGCGGCAATGTCGCCGATGCGGTAACGCTGCGGCACTTTCCGGTGACCGTGGAGGGGCGTTTGTCGGACGATGGTTGTTTGGCGGTGTTACGGTTACGGGACACGCCAATCGCCAGCACGCGATGATATTTACAGGCCGAGGAAGTGCCGGGCCGCCGCGAGATTCGGCGCATACTCCATGTTGAGCGTTGCAAACTCCCCGGCCAGATCGGGACGCAGCGTGCTTCCGGTTTCGCCTGCGTAGTCTCGTGTGTTCGATGAGACAAATACGATCTTGGCGGTAAGACCAGCGGCGCGAAGGTCGCTGGCGGTCTCGAGATAAGTCTCGATCACAACGCAATCCTTCATGGAATCCCTGCCTTTTCGGGCCGGCGTTCTGGCCGCGGTCATCCGGGAAAACGCCCGCGATATAATGTCGCGACCTCCTGGCAAAATTGTTGCCGCCGCCAGCCAACGGTCGACGACACTTCGGCACCGGCCGACGTGACCGTCGAGGTGGCGCAGGTCGGTTTGGATGGCCTGTCCGAACACGCCGACAAGGGCGTCGATCCTGTTCACCTGCTGACGAAACTTCTTCAGGGCCACCACTGTCTCAGCGCTGACCCTGTCGACATTATCGAGGAATTCCGTGTGCACCTGGTCGGCAATTATACCCCCGAGCATCGATTTACGTTCCATCGCGGAGACGATTTGGAGGGCAGCTTCCTGCTCCTGCGCCACGGTGGAGGTTCGCGTGATGTCTCTCAGGATGTCCAGGATCGAACAGGTGTCGAAGCACAGAACCGGCGTACCGAGGTTCGCCGCCGCGCGCGTGCCGGACACGGATCTCAGTGCCGATGCAGGTCGTATTCGTCCAAAAGCTCTTGCGCGAACTCATATTCCACCACCAGACGATGCGCCCTGTCCTCGGTCCAGCCTTCGACCTCGGTCAGCCATCGCGCCAGTTGATGCGTATCGATGCGCTTCGCGTCGGAATGTGTCCGCATCAGGAAGTCGAACCATCGTTTGCGGTCGAAGGGGTGAGAAGAGCCGGTCGCCTTGTTTGCCGCAGCCGAAAACCGACGCAATGCATCGGCGGCTTCCGAACTGACCCAGTCTTCGAGAGATTCGCGCGGTGCCGTAGTCTCGACGCTGAAGCCGACCTTACGCGCCGCAGGCGCGCCGATGCGATCGAGAAAATCCTGAAGGATCGCATTGTATGCGGCAGGGTCCAGCTCCTCGACGGAACGCGGCACTATGTTGACGACTTCGTACCCATCGGATTGGCGCCAAAGCGCAACCCCTGCTGCCTCAAGACCATCGCCTGCCTCTCGCTCCAGGCAAAGGATCTCTTCGCCCTTCGACAACGGGGCAAGGCTTTCCTTATCCGCGGCGTGACGCCAAGGTGTCACTGTCGCATCAATGATCGCCTGCCTGAGGCGCCCGCGTCCCGAGGCGGGGCCGCGCAAGTTGAGGTCTCGGAACACGTCCAGACTGCTCTTCTTCATGAGGGTCGGCACGACAGCTCCCATCGGCAACAGTTCCCGCAGGATGGGTCGATTGGTCCCAAAAGGGAAGTTTTTTCGCCGGTCGCCCCAATCGATCCTACTTCTGCCGCCAGGGCAGCCCGTCGGCCTTCCAGCCCGCCGTCGAACCACGATGCGCCGCAGCGTCCGGGGGACCCTCAAACCCATCGGCCACATTGTAAACGTTGGGGAACCCCGCCGCCCGAGCCGCCTCGGCGGCAGCCAGGCTGCGCACGCCGCTACGGCAGATGAAATAGATGTGATGCTCCGGCGTCAGACCGGTCTTGCG
>CAIUPC010000911.1 GCA_903900905.1 uncultured Acetobacteraceae bacterium | reverse complement strand
GATCGCTGGCTTTGCGGCAAAGGACGGGAAATCCAAGCCGACTGTGTCCGCCCTGATGTCCGCGATCGCGTAGACAATGTCCTGGATCCACTCGGAATCGCTCCGTGCCATTAGAAGATGGCGATTCTGTCGCGTTCGAATGCTTCCCGGACGGGCGGCCGAAAGCTTTCGATTTCCCCGAGATCGACCGGGCGATGGAGGGCATCCTCCAGCAGCAACCGTGTTTCCTCCATACGGATCAAGGAGAAAGGGTGGCCGTCTTCAATCTCAATGGCGAGGTCGATATCGCTATCGGCGCGATCTTCTCCGCGGGCGACGGATCCAAATACCGAGAGATGGCGGACCCCCCGGCGACGCAGCTCCGGTTCTTGCGCGGCGAGTTGCTGCCGAACAGTGTTGAGGACCGAGATCGCCATCATGAATGCCCGTCGATTGCCAACCTACCTGAACGATAAGCGCGTGTCGGCCTGTTCGCCAGAAAGATAGTGATCAGCCAGGTGCATAAGCCGGTTCAGGCCCACTTCACCTCCGGCGGCAGGCTCATCAGTATCGCCTCCACATTGCCGCCCGTCTTCAGCCCGAACAGCGTGCCACGGTCGTGAATGAGGTTGAATTCGACGTAGCGTCCCCGCCGGATCAACTGGTGTTCGCGTTCCTCGGCCGTCCAGGGTTCGGCCATGCGCCGGCGAATGATGGCGGGATAGGCGTTCAGAAAGGCCTCCCCGACATCCCGCACGAAGGCGAAATCCTTATCCACATCCCCGGTATCGAGGCGATCGAAGAAAATGCCGCCCAGGCCGCGTGGCTCATTACGGTGGGGCAGGAAGAAGTAGCGGTCGCACCAGGCTTTGAAGTCCGGGTAGTACGCGGGATCATGCGCGTCGCAGGCGTCCTTGAACGCGGCATGGAAGCTGGCGGCATCCTCCACCGATTCCGCGGCGTCGAGTCGCATCGGCGTCAGATCGCCACCGCCGCCGAACCAGCCCTTCGTGGTCACCAGCATACGCGTGTTGAAATGCGCCGCCGGCACGCGCGGGCTGCGCATATGCGCCACCAAACTGATGCCGCTGGCCCAGAATCGCGGGTCCTCGGCCGCGCCGGGAATCTGGGCGCGAAATTCCGGGCTGAATTCGCCCTGCACGGTGGAGACATTGACCCCCACTTTTTCGAAGACCCGGCCCCGCATCACGCTCATGACTCCGCCGCCCCCGTCACTGCCGTCCTCGGTCGGGCGCTGCCAGGCGGAGCGGGCGAAACGGCCCGCGGGCACGGTTTCCTTCCCATCGGCGTCCTCAATCGCCTCAAAGGACGCGCAAATCCGGTCGCGCAGAGCTTCAAACCAGGCGCGGGCCTGATCCTTAAGTGCCACATGCGGCACCGGTACGTGAGATTCGGATGATTTGATGGACATAGAGACTTGTTCCAAGGGCTAAGGCAGGGTACCCCACGCTGATCGTGAGTGGGAGTGGTGTGTTGCGAGGGGCGCTTGCGCGCTTTAGAACACATCGGACCACGGGCCGGGTGATCCGGCTCACGCATTTTCATTCGCGGGCCGGCCAACCGGTCTGCCCGGGGTTAGACGCGCGCCGCGTCTCACCCAAACTGGACAGGACCGCCCGGCGATCGGGCGGAGCAAGAGGGGAAGATGGCACATTCGACCGCCAGCACCGATACCCATGGTCACCCCGCGGACCCCAGCAAGCGCGACATGCTCGAATTGCTTGCTGGCGCCAGCGCCGCGCTGTTAGGCGCGGGCATCGCCTGGCCGCTGGTCAGCTCAATGAACCCCGCCAAAGACGTGCTCGCATTGTCTTCGGTGGAGGTCGATCTGGCGCCTATCGCCGCTGGGCAGGGCATCGTGGTCTCCTGGCAGGGCAAGCCGATTTTCGTGCGCCACCGCACCCCGGAAGAGGTGAAAGCCGCGCAGGATGCCAAGCCGGGTGAGTTGAACGACCCGCAAACCGACGCGGCCCGCACCAAGCCTGGTCATGAAGCCTGGATGGTGCTCGTCGGCATCTGCACCCATCTCGGCTGCATCCCGCTGGGCAACAAGGCGACGGACGTGCGCGGTGAATGGGGCGGCTGGTTCTGCCCCTGCCACGGCAGCCAGTACGACACCTCCGGTCGTATTCGCAAAGGGCCGGCGCCGACGAACCTCGCCGTACCGCCCTACGCCTTCGAATCCGACAGCAAGATCAAGATCGGCTGATCCAGCCGCTGCGCGCCCCAAGGGAACCCGATATGGCCGGCCTGCACAAAAGCGAATTCGCCAACCCCGTGATCAACTGGGTTGAGTCCCGTCTGCCCATCTTCACGATGATGCAGAAGGAGTACGGGGTTTTCCCGACTCCCAAGAACTTCAACTATTTCTGGAATTTTGGCGCGCTGGCCATGGTCACCCTGGTGCTCATGATCGTCACCGGCATCTTTCTGGCGATGAACTACCAGCCGAATACCGAGCTGGCGTTCGACTCCGTTCAGCACATCATGCGCGATGTGAACTACGGCTGGCTGATCCGCTACGTGCACCAGAACGGTGCCTCCATGTTCTTCATGGTGACCTATATCCACATCTTCCGCGGCCGCTATTACGGGTCCTACAAGGCCCCACGTGAGCTGCTGTGGATGCTGGGCGTGATCATCCTGCTGCTGATGATGGCGACCGCGTTCATGGGCTATGTGCTGCCCTGGGGCCAGATGTCCTATTGGGGCGCCACCGTCATCACCAACCTGTTCTCCGCCTTCCCCGTCGTCGGGCCGAAGATCGTGACCCTGCTCTGGGGCGGCTTCAGCGTGGATAACCCCACGCTCAACCGCTTCTTCGCGCTGCACTATCTGATGCCGTTCGTGCTGGTAGGCGTGGTGTTCCTGCACGTCGCCGCGCTGCATATCACGGGTTCCAACAACCCGCTGGGCATCGACGTGAAGTCGCCGCAGGACACGGTGCCGTTCCACCCGTTCTACACGATCAAGGACAGCGTCGGGATGTGCGTGTTCCTGATGATCTGGGCCGGTTTCGTGTGTTTCGCGCCGAACCTGCTGGGCGATGCCAACAACTTCATCCCGGCCAACCCGCTGCAGACCCCCGCCGACATCGTGCCGGAGTGGTACTTCCTCCCGTACTACGGCATCCTGCGCTCGGTGCCGAACAAGCTGCTCGGCGTGTGCATGATGTTCGCCTCGATCCTGCTGCTGCTGGCGCTGCCGTGGCTGGATACGTCGAAGGTTCGTAGCGCGCGCTTCCGTCCGATCTTCCGCATCCTGCTGCTCGTCTGGTGCTTGACCTTCGTCGGGCTCGGCATCTGTGGCGCGCACAAGCCGGAAGGCGTGTGGGTTATCCTCAGCCGGCTGTTCGCCTTCTACTACTTCGCCCATCTGCTGGTGGTGCTGCCGATCCTCGGGAAGCTGGAGCGTCCGCTGCCGCTACCGGAAAGCATCAGCAATCCGGTCGTTCGTGGCGCCATGGGTAAGGTTGCCGCGGTGCTCCTGATCGCCGGTGGTCTGTTCGGCATGCAGGGCGTGACCCCGGCGCATGCCGAGGAAGAGATCGTGCTGCCGCAGCAAAAGTGGAGCTTCAGCGGCCTTTTCGGTACCGTGGATATCGCCTCCGCCCAGCGTGGCTTCCAGGTCTATTCGGAAGTCTGCGCGAACTGCCATGCGATGAAGTATCTGCACTATCGCGACCTCGCCGGCCTGAAGCTTGAACCCGAACAGATCAAGGCGATCGCCGCGGCTGTGACGGTGCCGCAGGGCACCAACGATGAAGGCGAGCCGAAGGAAGGGCCGGCCACCCCGGCCTCCCAGTTCCGCTCCCCGTTCATCAATGACAAGCAGGCGCGGTCGCGCAACAACGGCGCGTTGCCGCCGGACCTGTCACTGATGATCAATGCCCGTGAAGATGGCGCGAACCATGTTTACGCCATTCTGACCGGCTACGCCGACGCGCCGTCCACGATGAAGATGCAGGACGGGATGAACTACAATAAGTACTTCCCGGGCCACCAGATCGCCATGCCGCAGCCGCTGCGGGATGGTCAGGTGACCTATGCCGATGGCACCCCGACCTCGTTGGATCAGGAAGCCCGCGACGTCGTGACCTTCCTCGCCTGGGCCGCCAATCCGGAACAGACCGAGCGGAAGCAGCTTGGCGTCCGCGTCATCCTGTATCTCGGTTTCATGGCCTGCGTGACCTATGCCCTGAAGCGGAAGATCTGGGCCGCCGTTCACTAAGGATATCGACACATGGCCGAAGCAGTCGTTGGCATCATCGGCGGCTCCGGCCTGTACGATATCGGTGGGCTTGAAGATAAAACATGGCGCCGGGTCCCGACGCCATGGGGGGAGCCGTCGGACGAACTGCTGTTCGGGCGGCTGTCCGGGGTCCAGTGCGTGTTCCTGCCCCGCCATGGGCGCGGACACCCGACTTCGCCCACACATCTGAATTACCGCGCCAATATCGACGCATTGAAGCGGTCAGGGGTCACGGACGTGATCTCCCTTTCCGCCGTCGGTAGTTTGAAAGCGGAGCTGCCGCCCGGACATTTTGTCGTTGTCGATCAGTTCATCGACCGCAGCTTCGCGCGGGAGAAAAGCTTCTTCGGCGATGGGCTGGTGGCCCATGTATCCATGGCGCACCCGGTTTGCACCCGGCTCGGCGACGCGCTGGAAGCCGCGGCGCGGGGGCTGGACCTGCCGGTCACGCGGGGCGGGACCTATATGGTGATGGAAGGCCCGCAATTCTCCACCAAGGCGGAAAGCGAGCTCTATCGTTCCTGGGGCTGTAGCGTGATCGGTATGACCAACATGCCGGAAGCCAAACTCGCCCGTGAAGCGGAGCTTTGCTACGCCACCGTCGCCATGGTGACGGATTTTGACTGCTGGCACCCGGACCACGACCATGTGACCGTCGAGGCCGTTATCAAAGTGCTGCTGGAAAACGCCGACAAGGCCCGTTCGCTGGTCGGACAGGTCGTCCCCGCGATCGGTGGCGCCCGTGCCGACTGCCGTTGCGGCTGCGACCATGCGCTCGACAATGCCCTGATCACCGCGCCCGCCATGCGCGATCCGGCGCTGGTGGCAAAACTGGACGCGGTCGCCGGACGGCTGCTGGGTATGTAATACGCGCCGGCCTGCAAGAGGGGGGCGACATCGCCGCCCGATCTGTTCTATGGAACCGGCGTACCGCGATCATGGCCAGGACGGCCAGCGACCAACAAGGCGCTTCGACCCATGCTCGACCTCTTTGGGATTATGTTCAGTTCTCTTGTGATCACCCTGGTGTTGATCCGGGCGCTGCAATGGGATCGAACACGACCGTGGTTTGAGGCCGCGTCCAACACAGTGGCGAAGCCGGGGTCAGAGGCACCGCCGTCCCCGAGTGCCAGCCGCACGCCGACGCCACCGGTGCGCTCCTGGCGGGATCGCCGGGGTTGATCGGACACAATCGCAGCGGGATGCTTTGCCGTGCTACGTAGTCTGTGGCTGACAGCGATTTATCTTATTTTCATCGGGTTTGGGGCATCCGCGCCCTTCATCCTGGCGTTGGGCTACGTCTGGGTTGATATATTTCAGCCCCAGGCCGTCGCCTATATGATCCTGAATCAGGTGCCGGTCGCGCTGATCATGGGGGCGGGGGCCGTGGCGTCCTTCTTCTTGCAGGATCTGCGTAATCTCCCGCGGCTGACGCTGGTCAATCTTCTGCAGGTACTCATCGCGATCTGGTCGTGCGCGACGCTGTTATGGGCCGTTGCTCCGTCTGGCGCTGTCATGTTCAAGTGGGACTGGGCGTTTAAAGCGATGGTTTTCGCCGCGTTTTTGCCCTGGGTGATCCGATCGAAAGTCCACATCGAATCCTTTGTCCAGGTCTACGTCATCTCCCTCGCCGCGAATTTCATCCCATTTGGGATCAAAACGCTTATTTCCGGCGGAGGATACGGCACAAATCTGGGCCTGCTCGCCGGCAATGGCGGCCTGGCGGAGGGTGGGCAGCTTTCCACCGTCTGTTTGATGGCCGTGCCGCTGGCGCTGCACTTGGCCAAACACAATACTTTGCTGCCGGTTACCAAGGTCACGCCGTTAGGCTTCGTGATCATCGCCGGCCTCGCCGTGGCCACGGCATTAGGCACATTCGAACGTAGCGCGTTGATCGGCCTCGCGGTTTTGGCTGCGTTCATGTTCGCCAAATCAAAAAATAAGCTCGGAATGGGGATCGTACTCGTCGTCCTGGGGGTGATCATCGTGGGCGCGACGTCCGCGACCTATCTACAGCGGATGAATTCGATCGGCGATTATCAGTCCGATGATTCGGCTTTGACCCGTCTCGCCGTCTGGAAATGGACCTTAGAGTTCTCCATCTCCCATCCATTTGGGGGCTCATTTAACTCCTTTTTGATCAACAGTTTCCAACTGCCCAACGGCAGCATGGGTTATGGCCGCGCCTTTCATAGCAGCCACTTTGAGGTCCTCGGCGAATTGGGCTGGCCCGGGGTCGCGATGTACCATGGCTGCATGCTGCTGGTGATCCTGCAGATGCGCCGGATCGAACGGATGACGAAATCGATTGCCAACATGGTTTGGTGCGCCGATCTCGCCAACGCCATCCAAACTGCGCTGGTGGTGTTCCTGGCGGCTGGTTCGTTCGTTGGACTGGCCTTCCTGCCCATGATTTGGTACATCATCGCGATGTCCGTCAGCCTGTCGGAATATGTCAGGCGCGCGATGGCGGGACAGCAGCCCGCCCGTGGTATTGGCGCCATCCGCGCCGCCGCGGCAGCCGCGCAGGCCGGCGCGGTGCCGGTACCAAGCGGCTGGCGCAACCGCTAAATCACGAAGGGCCGGAGATTGTCTCTCCGGCCCCGTGTTCCTTAACCCAGATGCTTCGCGAAGAATTCAACCGTGCGGCTCTGCGCCAGTTCGTAGTCCGGCGCGCTGAAGCTGCCACGCTCATCACAGCCGAAGCCATGCTGCGCGCCCATATACACATGGGACTCAACCGACGGCTGGGCGGCGCGGATCGCGTCCACATCGGTCATCG
>CAIUPC010000910.1 GCA_903900905.1 uncultured Acetobacteraceae bacterium | reverse complement strand
GTTTACGACGGGTGTTGGATCGACCGACATGGCGGCGGCGATCGCGACCGGGCAGCTTTGGATGCGGGTGCCGGAGACGATCCTGGTGCGCTGCACCGGCGCCTTGCCCCGCGGCGTCGGCGCCAAAGACCTGGCCCTGGCGATCGCCGCGCATATCGGCGCGGATGGGGCCAACTATATGGCCATTGAGTTCGCGGGATCCACCATCGAAACCATGCCGATGGATGGACGCTTCACCCTGACCAATCTCGCTATCGAAATGGGCGCCAAAGCCGGCCTCATCGGCACCGATGCCGTGACCCAGGCCTGGCTGCATGATCGGCTGCAGCGGGATTGGGCGCATCTGCGCGCCGATACGGATGCGGCCTATGCGGAGGTGGTGGAGATCGATGCCTCCACCCTGACCCCACGCGTCGCTTTGCCACACAATGTCGATAAAGTGGTCGCCATCGAGGACCTGCCCCGCACGAAGGTGCATCAGGTCGTTATCGGCACCTGCAATGCCGCCCGGTCCTCGGATCTGGCGGAGGCCGCGCGGATCCTGGATGGCAAGCGCATCGCGCCGGGCGTGCGGCTGATCGTGACCCCGTCTTCGCGCGATACGATGGTCGCGTCCATGCAGTCGGGGGTGTTGGCGACGCTGGTGCAGGCGGGGGCGGTGATTGCCACGCCGGGCTGTTCCGGCTGCGCCGGCGGCTGCCATTTCGCGGTGCCGGATGTGGGGGAGAATGTGATCTCCACCGCCAACCGCAACTTCAAGGGGCGGCTGGGGAATGCCGAGAGTTTCATCTATCTGGTCTCCCCGGCGACGGCGGCGGCCTCGGCTTTGACGGGGTGGATCACAGATCCGCGTCTGCATCAGGAGATGGTGCCATGAACATCGCGGGCCGCGCGCATTGCTTCGGTGACGATATCAATACCGACTATATCATCGCCTCCAAATACAAAACCGCCTCGTTGGACCCGCGCGATCTGACCCGGCATCTGATGGAGGACATCGATCCGGGCTTCGGTCAGCGGGTGCGGCCGGGCGACATTCTGGTGGCTGGCAAGAATTTTGGCTGTGGGTCATCGCGGGAGGGCGCGCCGCTGGTCATCAAGGCGGCGGGCATTGGGGTCGTGGTGGCGCCGTCGTTTGCCCGAATTTTCTTCCGCAATGCGATCAACATCGGGTTGCCGGTGTTTATCTGTGACACCTCGGCCATTTCGACCGGTGATGATCTGGAATTCGATCTGGAGGCGGGGACGGGGCGTAATCGGTCGACGGGTGCGCTGATCGAGGCGGCGCCGTTGCCGCGGGTAATGATCAATATTGTCCGCGATGGCGGATTGGCGGCGCATATCCGCAAGCATGGGACGTTTCAATTAGGATAAAGCGCCGCCGCCACAGGTGTTGCACGAGCAATCAGGCCGATGCAGCGGTCCACATCGGCCTGATCTCATAACAAAACCCCGCCTTCCCCTTACCGTGGCGCACCGGCCAGATTGTTAAAGAACCCGGACCGGTTATCCGCCCCGGCCATGAGATAGCTGTGATCCGACCCGGTCAGAATGAACCGCGCGCCCATGCCAACATAGCGGGGCGCATTGACCTCGTCATAGACCCCGCCCATCCCGAGCACCTTGCCATGCTTGCGGCAGGCGTCGCCGACGGCCTGGTAGGCG
>CAIUPC010000909.1 GCA_903900905.1 uncultured Acetobacteraceae bacterium | reverse complement strand
TCAATTTGCTGGTGCAGGTTCTGGACCTCGTCGCGCATGCGCACCGGCACAACGAGCCGGCGAGGCTCGATCGTTTTCAGATTTATACCACCGATGCTCTGCGTGTGCATCCGAGCGCTCGGGCGGCGTTGGAAATGGGACTGGACGTTACCGAAGCAGAGGACTTGCCGGACGAGGAACAGGCGAAGATCGGGATGGGGATGTTTGCCGGCGGCTTCGACGTCGTGGTCGGAAACCCGCCGTACGTGCGGGCCGACGAAGGCGCGGAAGGATTGCTGCGGTACCGCCGGCAAGTGGAGGGCCATCCGTTCCTGAGTCCGATGAACGTGTTAACGCAGAAATGGGATTTGTTCGTTCCATTCGTCGGGCTCGGGTTGCATCTTCTGCGCCGCCCCGAAGGGCGGATAGGTATGATCGTCAGCAACGCCCTGGAAACTGTACTTTATGCCGGGGCGTTGCGGAATTATCTGGCAACGAACGCGAAGGTGCGGGAAGTGCATTTCTTCGAGCCGCGGGTGAAGCTGTTCAGCGATGCTGCGGTCCGCAACACCATTGTGATCGCTGAATCCGGGTCACCATCCGGCGATGAGAGTACCATGCGGGAATGGCATGCAGACGCGCCGCCGTGCATGGTTCGGCGCCAAAATTTGCCCCAGGCGTCCTATGGCACGGACGTCTTTCGTCCCACTTTGCCTTCAGTGCGGGTGCCGCCGGGGGCCCGTGCCTATCCTCTGAAGCATATTTGCTATGTTTCAACGGGGATGGTGTTAAACGCCCATGAACGGCTGGCGCCGGGGCAGTTCAAACTCGACGAACTGATCGCGAACAGACCCGACGCGATCCACAAGCGTCCTTATGTTGGTAGCGAGGATTTACGCCTGCCGCACGCATCGGTGCGCGATTATCCATTTGCGGCAATGCGGATCAGATATCTTGAATACGGCACACCGCGTGTGCCGGCTTTGATCCGCCGCCAGACATTCCCGGAGCTCTACGATCGAGACAAGATCATGGTCGCAGAGTTCGGCGGCGCCCTGCATGACGACGGCAGCTTCAACCCTCTGGGTTTTCTCACCAGCAATCACTCGGTCTTTCTCTTTGTTCCCTGGCATGCTTTGGCTGGCGTCAATCATACCGCTTTGAGGACGCGGGAACGCGAGAATCGCTGCCTGAGGACCGATATGGAAGCCAAATCGCGCCTGTATCCGCTGCCGTTCCTGACAGGCCTGTTCAACAGTACGGTTTGGGCGACTCTGATGGAGGGCCGCGCCGCGACCTCGATCGCCGGGCGCGCACAACCTAACGATTACGCCGATCAATCCATCCCGGTACCCGATGTGGCGCTGGCAGCAGAAGTTGGTCGAGCCGCCAGCGCCGCGCGGGGGGAAGGCCGCGAGCTCTCGGCGCTTATCGCCCAGGGGTGGCACCGACATGAAGACAGTTGGCGCTCGCCGCCCTCAATGGCAGAAAGCATTCAACAAGCCCAGTTCGGGATCGCCCGGGCGCGATGGGGGCTGACGATTGAGCGGCCGTCGGCCCGCTGCGGAACGATCCGCCGGGAGGGAGATGTATTTTTGTCTGGCAAACAGGTTGCTGCGCGTTTGGCAGCGGGGACCGATGTTCTTGCCGGAGATTTCCTTCTGCGTCTGCTCAATGCGCAGGGCACAACTTTGTTGCAGGCCGTCGAACACGGTAGTTTGTCGATACCCCTGCGTCCATCGGACGCTATGCGCGCGGAGCAGGCGCTCCTTGCCGCGGAGCGTGCGGCGATGGCGCGGGAACAGGCAATCCTAGGGCTGCGCCGGGAGATCGATCAACTCGT
>CAIUPC010000908.1 GCA_903900905.1 uncultured Acetobacteraceae bacterium | reverse complement strand
GCGGGCTCATGCGCGGGAACATATGGCATTCGCGTGGCAGGCGGGAGCCTTTGGCCAGATTGCAGGCGCCGCAGGCGGCCACCACATTCTCCCACGTCGTGCGGCCGCCGCGGCAGCGGGGAATGACATGGTCGAAGGTCAGATCCGGCGCCGGGGAGCGTTCGCCACAATACTGGCATTCAAACGCATCGCGAAGGAACACGTTGAACCGGGTGAAAGCCGGGCGCCGGGTTGTCGGGATATAGTCCTTCAGCGCGATCACGCTCGGCAGCCGCATCGTCATACTGGGGGAGTGGACGGCTTTGTCATATTCGTTCAGGACCGAAACCCGATCCATGAACACCGCCTTAACGGCATCCTGCCAGGACCATAACGACAACGGAAAATAGGACAGCGGGCGGAAATCCGCATTGAGAACGAGCGCGGGAAAATGCTGTCCGCCGTCAGGCAAGCGCGACCCCTATCTCATTGGGGCGCTCCGTCAGTGGGTCAGTTTACCGCAGACCCGCCAAAACATGAGCGCCGCCGAAGACCGCTATCTTTATGGCAGAGCGGCATTTCCGCCGCAACTCAGCGACTCCGCGCATGTTTCCGGTTTCATCATTCAGTCATGCGAAACCGCGCTGTAACGCCAGCGCACCCATCGCGATGCCAGCGTCATCGATGCCATGCCCCAGATGCGGGGAATAGGCGGTCTCCACGGGTACACCGAGTCCGGCTAACAGCGCTTCGGCATCCCGCGATCGGCTCACCGGCACCTGGCCATCCGCCTCCCCATGCGCCAGCAACACCGGGGCGCGATTCGCGATTTCGGCCGCCAGAGTATGCGGGGCAAGCAGCGCGCCCGAAAACGCCAGGATCGCGCGTGGCGGATTCACACGGCGCAGCCCGGTGAACAGCACCGTCATCGCGCCCTGGCTAAACCCCATCAGCGCATAGGCATCCGGCGGCAGAATCACGCGGGCAAGTTCCGCGTCGATGAAGGCGTCCAGTTTCGCGGCGGCGGCCCGAACCCCCGCTTCCATCCGCGCTGGCTCCCGATCACCGATCGCCCACCATTGGCGGCCGAAGCCCATCGGATGCTCCTCCGGCGCCTGCACGGAAGCGAAAACAGCGTCAGGCAGAGCATGCCCCCAACTGGGCGCGAGATCGATCAGGTCATAGGCATCGGCACCAAACCCATGACACAGCACGACAAGCTGTTTTGGCGCGGCTTTTGAAGCCGGCCCCCAATGGATCGCGTCGAGTACGGGCATGGCGAACCTCCAACGGTGAGAGCCCGGATTGTCCACGATTACAGGGCCGGGCGCGAGGGGCCGGCAGCACGTCCCAAGCCGTCTCCTTCCGGACTTGCCGCCATACCGGCCGATGGTTCACGCTGGACCAATGCCGATCATCACGCGCTTCGCCCCGAGCCCGACGGGCTTGCTCCATCTCGGCCATGCCTACGCGGCGGCCACGGCCTGGCGGCGGGCACGCGCGGCCGGCGGGCGGTTCCTCCTGCGCCTGGAAGATATCGACCCCTCCCGCTGCCGCGCCGAATTCGCGGACGCGATCAAAACCGACCTCCAATGGCTGGGTCTGGACTGGGACGAGACGGTCCGCGTCCAGTCCGAGCATCTGGCGGACTACCGTGCGGTTTTGGATGATCTCACCGCCCGTGGCCTGATCTACCCCTGTTTCTGCACCAGGGCCGACATCGCGCGCGAAGTTGAAGCCTCCGCCAGCGCCCCGCATGCGCCGGATGGCAGCCTGGTCTATCCCGGCCTGTGCCGCCACCGATCGCCGGCCGAACGCGCCGCCCGGATCGCGGCCGGGGAACCGTTTGCCCTGCGTCTGGACATGGCACGCGCCGTCGCTGCGGTCGCTGATCCGCTGTGGTTCGAGGAAGAGGGCGAGGGGCCGATCCGCTGCATCCCCGCGGCCTTTGGTGATGTCGTACTGGGGCGCAAAGATGCCCCCGCGAGCTATCACCTGTGCGTGACGCATGACGATGCCTTACAGGGCGTGACGCTGGTCACCCGCGGCGAGGATCTGAAATCCGCCACCCATGTGCACCGGTTGTTACAGGCCCTCATGGGTTGGCCGACGCCGCTATACGCGCATCACCGGCTGCTGACCGATCCGTCCGGGCGCCGGCTCGCCAAGCGGGATCGGGCGGCCACGTTGCGGGATCTGCGAGCGGCGGGGGTCACGGCAACCACGCTGCTGGCAATGATGGGCAGCCCTTAGAGCATGATCGCCAGAGGTGGAACCACACGGCGGCGTGAATCATGCGACCAAACAAAGACTTCTAGAGCACAATTGGGTCAACTTGACCCAATTGTGCTCTAAGGACCCATCGATCACGAGGTCTGCCTGACCTTTGCCAGGCGCGCCTGGAGCAATTGATCTGTCATCCGTGCGATGGCATCGGATGAATTCTGCCGCCGATCGGCGCCATGACGCTCCAGATACCGCACACGTTGATCAACCAGGACCGCGATCAGGTCGGCGCAGGTATCGAAGTCCTCACCTTCCAGCGCGTGCAAAAACACGGCCTCAATCACGTCCGACAGGCGCCGCTTGGGAGTTGGTACCTCTGCTGCTGGTATGTTTCCCTCATCGGAGGGTTGGAGTTTCGTGTTGTTTTCCACCCCTGTTATTCCCGCCCTGTTTTCCACGGCATCACGCTCCAAATGACCAGGCGATATTGGTCATTTCACGGGTAAATGAAAAAGTCGCTGGCACGATTCTATTCATAGATCGGCATGACGCAATAGCTATCTATGGGAAATGCGGAGAATAAATTTTCATAAAAATAATTTATATCATGATATTAATATAAATAATTCAACAAACCCTCCAACCGAAGCCCCAACGCCTGAGGCCATGGAGATGGTTGCCCCTGGACCGGCCACTCGATACGCTCCATAGCCAGAATATATAGGAAATGCCCCATGTCCCCCACACTGGTGATCCGTAACGGCACCATCGTCGACGGCTCCGGCAGCGAGCCCTACCGGGCCGACATCGCCATCACCGGCAGGACCATCACCGCCATCGGGCCCAACCTGCCCAAGGGGACGGAGGAAATCGACGCCACCGGCAAACTCGTCACCCCCGGCTTCGTCGATGTCCACACGCATTATGATGCACAGGTCACCTGGTCCGGGCGCCTGTCCCCCAGCTCGTGGAACGGGGTCACGACCGTCCTGCTCGGCAATTGTGGCGTCGGCTTTGCCCCTTGCCACCCCGAGCAGCGCGACATGCTGGTCAATCTGATGGAGGGTGTCGAGGACATCCCCGAAGTCGTGCTGACCGAGGGCCTGCCCTGGAACTGGCACACATTCCCCGATTTCCTGGACGCGCTCGACCGGAACCAGTACGACACCGACATCGCCACCCAGGTGCCGCACGCCGCCTTGCGCGTCTATGTCATGGGCCAGCGCGGCGCCGATCGCGAACCGGCCACCGCGGCGGATCGTCTGGCGATGGCGGAATTGACGCGGGAAGGCATCGCGGCGGGGGCGCTGGGATTCTCGACCTCCCGCACGCTCAATCACCGCACGGCCGACGGCAAGCACATCCCGACCTTGCGGGCAGAGGAAAACGAGCTGACCGAAATCGCCGAGGCCATGGGTGCCGGCTGGGTGCAGATCGTGTCCGATTTTGACGACCCCGACCATGAATTCAATCTGTTCCGCCGCGTCGCGGAGGCCTCGGGCCGCCCGGTGACCCTGACGCTGCTGCAATCGGATGCGCGGCCGGACGGCTGGCGCGACCTGCTGCGCCATATCGAACACGCCAACGCGGCGGGCCACCGCATCACCGGCCAGGTGCGTTCCCGCCCGACCAGTGTGCTACTGGGCTTCGAGTTATCGCAGAACCCGTTCATGGGGCGGCCCACATATAAAGAGATCGCCGCTTTGCCCTTCCCCGAACGGATGCGGCATCTGCGCGACCCCGCCTTCCGGGAGAAGCTCATTAACGAACCCTTTCACGGCAGCAAGCGCGCCCAGCGTGTCCTGCGCTGGGATCGCATGTTCCCCCTCGGCGATCCGCCCAATTACGAGCCGACACCGGATCAGTCGGTGGCCGCGCGCGCGATGCGGGAGGGACGCACCCCGGATGAGGTCGCCTATGACCTGCTATTGGAAAACGACGGCAAGGCGATCCTGTATCTGCCCACGACCAACTACGCCGCCGGCAATCTGGATGTCGTGCATGACATGATCGCGCATCCCGATACGCTGCTCGGCCTTGGTGATGGCGGCGCGCATGTCGGCATCATGTGCGATGCCACCGCCACCAGCTACGCGCTGACCCATTGGACGCGCGACCGGGGTGAGGGCCTGTTTCCCATCGCCTTTGTCATCAAGCGCCTGACGCGTGACAACGCCGCCGCCATCGGGCTGCATGACCGCGGGCTGCTCAAGCCCGGGCTGAAGGCCGATATCAACATCATCGACTATGACAAGCTGCTGCTGCGCGGTCCGGAAATCGTCTACGACCTCCCCGCCGGTGGCAAACGCCTGGTCCAGCGGACGGAGGGGTTCGACGCCACCATCGTCTCCGGCCAGGTCGTCTACCGGCATGGAGAAGCCACCTCTGCTTTGCCCGGCCGCCTCGTCCGCGGCGCCCAAGGAGTGCAATGACATGAACCAGATCGCCAAAGTCGATTATGGCCCCGAAGAAGCGGCGCATCGCGCCTATCTGGAAGAAGGCGAGCGCCTGGCCTTCTCCATCGGCAATCGCGGGCCGATCCGGTTCACGGATGAGGGTAAGATCCATCCCGAGATCCTGGATGCCTATTGGCGCTGCGGCTTCTACGTGTTTGAGGGCGTGCTGAAGCCCGACGAACTCGCGGATATCGAGGCGGATTTTCAAAACATCCGCGATCGGCTGCCCGTGGAACGCGGCGCGGCGCTGGACGCCAAGGGACGCCCGGCCCTGGATCACGGTCTGACGGCGCCGTCCCTGTTCTGGTCCCGGCCGTTGGGCGATCCCTTCGGCGGCACGTCTCTCGCCGGTGGGCGTCATCCGGTGAAGATGTACGAGCCAAAGGCGGCGGCGGATGCGCCGAAGGAGGTCGTGTATCTGATCCTCGGGTCGTTGCAGTTCTCTGAAGCCGCTTTGCGGGTCTACGGCCATCCGCATTTGCTGGCCGTCGCCGCGGCGATCAACGGCGATGACTTCGTGCCCTTCAACGAAGCCCTGTTCATCAAGGAGCCCGGACGCGGCGCCTCGGTCGCCTGGCACCAGGACGGGCTGACGCATTGGGACAGCCCGGAGTGGGATCAGGGCTCGCACGGTTTCAACATGATGGCGCAGCTCTATGGCTGCACGCCCGCCAACGGGGTCTGGGTCGTGCCGGGATCGCACAAGCTGGGCAAGGCCGACATCCGCAAAATGGTCGCCGATGCCGGGACCGAACGCCTGCCCGGCGCGGTGCCCATCGTGTGCAAACCGGGCGATGTCGCCATTACCAACCGCCAGGCGGTGCACGGGTCGTTCGCCAATACCAGCAAAGACTGGCGCGTGACCCTCAATCAAGGGTTCCATCGGCGGAAGTCGGTGCTGGGTGTGATGGGTGGCGGAGTCCATAACGCCGCCGCGGTCTACGACGCCGACCGCATCCACACGCGCGCCCGCATGATCGGTTATGGCATCGACGCGCGGAAGCAGCGGTTTCCGGATGAGACGCCCTACGCCTATGCCCCGCATGCCGGGGAGACGTACCGATGGGATGCCGGGGCCAAAGCCGGGGTGCGGGACTACAACCTGGACGATCTCAGCATCTGATCGTCCCTACGCTCAGTCTGGCTGAGGGCGCTGCTTGCGCGGCGCTTTCGGCTGGGTGAGCGGCCTGCGGCAGGCCTCCAGGATCGCGGTCGCTGTTTGATTGTCGCAGGCACGCGCCATCACGATGGCCGCGGCTGGTATCAGATGACATTGAAATTCGGGTCCGCCTTCCGGGACTACCGGACCCGAACGTCACATTGGCTCTGAACCTACCCAGGTTCCCCCAGCAACCGCGGCACCACCAGCGTGATCTCCGGCACAAATGCGATCAGCAGCACCGCCAGGATCAGCACGATCGCATAGGGCAACATGGTCTTCGCTGAACTCTCAATATCCGCCCCGGCCACCGCCGCCGACACATAGAAGCCCACCCCAATCGGCGGAATGAACGCGCCCACGCCCATCGCCAGGATCAACACGATCCCATACTGAACGGCATCAATCCCCATCCCCACCGCGATCGGCAGCAACAACGGTGCCAGGATGATCAGCGCCGGCAGGCCTTCCAGCAAGGAGCCAATGACGATCAGCAGCAGGACTGACCCGGCCATGAAGGCCATGTCGCCACCGCCCATCGCGCCCAGCACATCGACCAGCGCCTGCGGCAGGTTCGCCGCCGTCAGCACCCAGGCAAAGGCGGACGCCGAGGACAGCACGAACAACACCATCCCCGCCGAACTCGCGCACTCCCCCGCCAACCCCAGCACCGTCTTGATCGGCATTGCCCGATAGATGCAGGACGACAGCACCACCCCATAAACGACCGCCAAAGCGGAGGCCTCAGTCGGTGTCGCGATCCCCGTCTTGATCGTAATCACCAGTGCAATCGGCATGATCAGCGGCAGAATGGCGCCGGGAATGGCGCTGAGCTTGCTGCCCAGGATCTCCACCGGCGGCTTCGGCGGTCCGAGCCGGGCCAGCACGTAAATCAGCACCATCAGGCAGATCGCGATCACCACCGCCGGCAGCAGACCGGCGATGAACAAAGTGCCGATGGAAATAGGGGTCACCGAACCCAGCACGAGCATGGCGATGCTCGGCGGAATCGTCTCCGACATCGCGGCGGAGGCTGCCAGCACCGCGGCGCCTTCCGAGGCCCGATAGCCCTGCTTGCGCAACTCCCGTCGCACCACCGGACCAACGGCCGCGACATCGGCGACTTTGGAGCCAGAGACGCCGCTGACCAGGAAGATGGTGATCACCACCACCTGCAGCAGACCACCGCGCGCCTGGCCGATAAGCGCCATGGCGAAGCGCACCAGGCGCAGGCTGATGCCGCCGCGCTCCATGATCAGGCCGGCGAAGATGAAGAAGGGCAGCGCGAGCAGAATAAAATTGCCGGTGCCATCGACCATCGCCTGCGGCACCGCGACCAAAGGCGCGCCATCGGTGAGTTCCAGATAGCTCAGCGTCGCCAGAATCATGGCATAGCTGACGGGCATGCCCAGCATGATGGCGCTGAAGAACAACACGATCATCCCGGCCAGCGAGGTGTTCGGATTATGGGTAAACATGCCCGCGCCGGCTTCCGCGACGCAGAGCGCGGTCAGGGCCGCCATCGCGATACCCGTCAGGACGGCCGTGCGCAGCGTGAAGAGGGTGAAGACCCGCTCCAACGCGAAGAGCGCGGTCAGGAACAGGCCGAAGGTGACCGGCAAGGCGATCCAGCCGACACTGATTTCCAGCATCGGGGTCAAATTGTCCCAGGTCGCGACCAGCAGACTGACAGAATGCCAACCCGCGGCGGCGGTGACGATCAGAACCAGCCATTCGATCGACGCCAGAATCGCCTGCCGCGCGTTTTCGCTCAGGCGATCAAGGATCAGCCGCACGGCGGTGTGATGCGCGCCACGATAGGATGCGGCACCACCGACAAACGCGATGACCGACAGAGCCATCCGGGACGCTTCGTCCGCCCAAAGCGGGCCGTGCCCGACGACGGTGCGGCCGGTTATGCTGATAAGGATAACGGCCAACTCTGCCAAAAGAGAGGCAGCCGCGACGATGGTTGCGATTTTCGCGACCCAGCCCACCAGCCGCCACGACGGCGCGGCTGGTTGGGCTGCCGGCTCATGGGAAGGGCCGGCAGCCATATCCGGTTCCATCACGCTTTGGTGGCGGTCTGTTTCATAATGAGATCAAGCAGGTCGGGACCGACAACCGGCTTGAACTGATCGAAGACCGGCTTCAATGCCTCCGCGAAAGCGGGCTTATCGACCAGAGAGACCGTGCATCCTTTGGATTTAAGGAAGGCAACCGCGTCCTCGGTCTTCGCCGCCATCAGCTTGCGCCAGGGCAGCGAGGCCGCCTGCGCGGCAGCACGAATGGCCGCCTGGAACTCCGGCGGCAGCGCGTCCATATTCTTCTTGCTCATCATGATCGCGCCGGCGTTGTACGAGAAGTTGGTCAGGCTGATATGCTTGGCCACCTCGTAGAATTTGCCCGCGATGATCGAAACGAGCGGCACTTCCAGCGCATCGACGGCCCGCTGCGACAAAGCCAGATAAATTTCGGCGACGTCGATGAAGGCCGGCGCGGCACCCAGCGCCTTATAGGTCGCGGCATAGATCGCGCCCGGCTGAATGCGAATTTTGGTCCCGGCGATTTCCTTCGGCCCAATCACGGCCTTCGACGTGTGGGTGACCGGACGCCAGCCCCAATGACCCCAGGTAAGGCCATAAATGCCCTTGGCGGGGAACTGGTCGAATAATTGCTGCCCGACCGGGCCGTCCAGCACCTCTTCGGCGACCTTGGTGGTGGGGAAGATATACGGCAGATCCAACGCCCCGACGGACGGGTACAGCGTCTGGATGAAGCCGGTGGTGTGGCACACGAGGTCGATCGTGCCAGTCTGCATGCCCGTCAACGCGTTGACCTGGCTGCCCAATTGCCCGGCGCCGTAGACCTTGATTTCCACGCCGCCATTGGTTCGCGCCAGCACGTCGGCGGAAAAATCGTTCAGCATGCCGTAGATCGGATGCGCGGCCACGTCAGCCATCGTCATCTTCATCTTGAAGGCTGGCGTGTCGCCGCGTGCATGACGCAGCACAACCGGCGCGGACAGAACCGCGGCGCCCCCTGTCACAGCCAAATTACCAAACCGCCTGCGACCAATCATTGCCACGAGTATATATCCTTTCTCCGGGAGACTGCCGGGACGCTGGAAGAAAGCAGATGAACGGCTACAACGTCAACGTGTAGGATTATGACAACGGTTGTAGTGCCCGCACCGCGTCTTCGACCGTATGAAAAACCCTGTCAGGTCCAAGCTTTTCATACAAACCATCGCGCATCGCCTGGCTGTGCGCCCGCCCCGCCGACAGCCGCGCGAGGGCAACATCGGTTCCCTCCGCCCGCAAAATATCGATCAAACGGCACAACACGCCCGCCCCCGTGTAATCGATATCGATCATGCCGCTGGCTTCGATGATCACCAATCGGATCGGCCATGGTGCTTCCCGAATGGCCTGGCGCAGGCGCGCCCGGATATAGGACGCATTGGTGAAATTGAGCGGGGCGGACGGCGCGAACACCAGAATACCAGGCACAGCCTCGCTTTTTTCACCGCCGGACGGCCACCAGACCGTGGTTCCCGGGGCCCGCCGCAGTTCCGCGCAATGCGGTCGGGCGATCACGTAGAAGCCATGCAGTAGTGAGAAAACCACCCCCCAGATCATGCCCGTCTGGATCGGCAAAACCACCACCATGACCGCCGCTGCCAAGACCATTAAAATTTCAAAACCACCCAGCCGCGCGATGCGGAGCATCTCATTAAGGCGGAAAATACGGCAGGCGACGGCGATCAGGACCCCGGCCAGCGCGGCGCGGGGCAAATACGCCAGCAACCAGCCTCCCCCCAGGAGCAACAGCGCCGCGGCCCCGGCCGCGAGCAAAGCGGCCGCCTGCGATTGGCCCCCCGCCTCCACCACCAGGGCGGTGCGCGGCGGGCTGGCATTGACCGGAAAGCCCCCGAACAGACCGGACAACACATTGCCCGCCCCCATGCCGCCGAAATCGCGCGTGACATGAAACGGCCCATCCGGTTGCGACGGGAACGCCCGCAACACCGACGCTGTCTGCATCAGGCATACCATCGCCACGATAAGCGCCAGAGGAAACAACTGCGCGGCATCCTCGATCAATGGCAGCCTCGGCACCGGCAGCCCGGCCGGCAGAGCGCCCACCATCTCAACCCCAGGCGCTTCGAGATGCCCAAGCACGGCAAGCAGCGAGACAGACACCAATACGATCAAGGCACCGGGCCAGCGCGGCCGCCAGCGCCCCAACACCAACATGGACGCCAGGACCGCGAGGCCGATGCCAGTGCTCCAGCTATTGATCGCGGCAATGGATTGCCAAAGGCTGATCAGCCGCTGCGGCAAGGGTCCACCAGGATCCGGCAGACCCAGGACAACCGGCAACTGGCCGATCCCGATATGCACCGCGACCCCGGCCAAAAACCCTGTGAGGACGGGCACAGACAGCAAATCGGCGATCCAGCCCGCCTGGAGCACGGCAGCGGTGACGAGCAGCAAGCCCACCATGACGGAGAGCAAGGTCATATGGGCGGCGAAATCCGGACCACCCCCCAGCGCGGCGGCGGCCAGGCCGCTCGCGATAATGGGGGCGATGGTCGAGTCAGCCCCGGCGGACAGGAACCGGTTGCTGCCAAATACCGCGAAGCCGATCGTCCCGGCGATAAAGGTATAGAGCCCGGCCTCCGCCGGCATGCCAGCCAACCGGGCCGTTGCCAGCTGTTCAGGAATGGCGATCGCCGCCAGCAACAGGCCCGCCGAGACGTCTTGCCGCCCCACCAGGGAAAATTTATCGGCGATGATGCCCGGCCATGAAAAATTGATCATACTGCCAGCTTGCGCGGTGTAGCCCGGATGGGGAAGAACAACCGTTCAGATGGCTCAGGGAGCAGGACATGAGCGATTCCCCCGTATTGCTACGCCGCGACCAGGATGGCGTCGCCTGGTTGACGATGAACCGCCCCGGCTCGCGGAACGCGCTGTCGATGGAACTGATGACCGCGATGGACAAGGAACTCGCCGCGATCGAGACCGATGCCTCGGTGCGGGTGGTCGTCATCGCTGGCGCTGGCTCCGCCTTCTGCTCCGGCCATGACCTGCGGGAGGTGCGCAGCTTCCCAGATCGGGAGGGCGTGCAGGCCTTGCTCGCCCTGTGCTCGCGCCTGATGCAGCGGATCGTCAATTTGCCCAAGCCGGTGATCGCGCGCGTGCAAGGCGTTGCCAGCGCCGCCGGGCTGCAACTGGTCGCGAGCTGCGATCTCGCGGTGGCGGCCTTGTCGGCACGGTTCTCCACGCCGGGGGTGAATATCGGATTGTTCTGCTCCACCCCCATGGTCGCATTGAGCCGAGCCGTGCACCGCAAGGCCGCGATGGAAATGCTGCTGACCGGCGATAGCATCCCCGCCATCCGGGCCCGCGACATGGGGCTGGTGAATTCGGTCGTGCCCGGTTCCAGCCTCGACCAGGTCGTGCGGTCGCTGGCCAGCCGCATCGCTGGCAAGAGCCAGCTGACCCTCGCTATCGGGAAGCAGGCGTTCCAACGTCAGCTGGATATGGACCTGCCGGCGGCGTACGACTTCGCCTCCCAGGTGATGTCCTACAACATGCAGGCCCGCGACGCGGTGGAGGGGATCGATGCCTTCCTGGAAAAACGGAACCCTAGCTGGACCGGCACTTGATCCTGCCGAGGTGCCGCATCACCTGATGGGTACCCATGCAAGATCCGTATCGCATCCTTGGTGTTCAACGCAGCGACAACGCGGCGGCGATTCGCGCCGCGTATCGCAAGCTGGCCAAGACCCATCATCCCGACCTGAACCCCGGCAAGCCGGAAGCGCTCGAACGCTTCAAAGAGATCAGCGTCGCCTACGAGCTTCTGTCCGATAAGGACAAGCGGGCGCGCTTTGATCGCGGTGAAATCGATGCCGCCGGCAATGAGGTCCGGCAGGAGCAGCCCTACTACCGCGACTTCGCGGACGCGGCCGGACCCGGCGCGGGGCACCAGAAATACCGGCGCTCGGTGGATCCCGACGACCTCGACAGCATCTTCGCGCAGGCGTTTGGCGCGCGCGGCGGATCGCAATCCTTCAACGCCCGCGGCCGCGATGCGCAGTACACCCTGACCATCGGCTTTCTCGATGCCGCCAACGGCACCACCCGCCGGATTTCCATGCCAGAGGGCCGCACCCTGGATGTCCGCATCCCCGCGGGCGTTCTGGACGGGCATACCATGCGCCTGAAGGGCCAGGGCTTGCCGGGCTACGGCGAAGGGGCTGCTGGTGACGCGCTGGTGGAAATCACCGTCGCACCGCATCCGCTGTTCCACCGCGAAGGCGATGACATCATCATCGAATTACCGGTCACCTTGCGGGAAGCCGTGCTGGGCGCCTCGCTCGAAGTGCCGACGATCAAGGGCAAGGTGCGCCTGACCGTGCCACCCGGTTCGGGCACCGGCACGCGTCTGCGCCTGCGCGGCCGCGGCATCCGGGAAGGCCATCAGTTCGTGCAGCTGCATGTCATGCAGCCGCCAGGCGAAGAGCCCGAACTTGCCGCCTTCCTGGAATCCTGGACTCCGCAAAATCCCTTCAATCCTCGCGCTGGTCTGGAGGACGTCTGATGCGCATCGCCGCCGTGGTCGCCTTCGCCAATCTGCACGAATCCGAGCTGCGCATCTGGATCGAACGCGGCTGGGTCCGGCCGGAACCCGAGGGGCCAGAGTTCTTTTTCCATGAGGTCGACCTCGCCCGGGTCCGCCTGATCCGCGATTTGCGCTTCGGCATGGACCTGCGGGACGACGCGATTCCGCTCGTGCTGTCGCTGCTGGACCAGGTCTACGAATTGCGCGGGGTGATCCGCTCAGTCCTGACCGTCACCGAAAACCAGCCCCCGGCGGTCCGCAACGCGATTCTGGAGGCGATCCTGCCAATCCGGCCTTGAGCGGGACGGTCCTCCAGGCTCAGTATGCCGACAGGATCGTGAGGGAGCCTGCCATGCTGCGCATCAAGCAACTCGACCATCTCGTGCTGCGGGTCACCGACCTCCAGGCCATGATGGCGTTCTACATCGATGTTATCGGCTGCACGCTGGAGAAGACCCAGGAGGCGCTGGGCCTGTACCAGCTCCGCGCCGGCACCGCGTTGATCGATCTGGTGCCGGTCGACGGCCCCCTGGGCCAGAAGGGCGGCGCGGCACCGGGGGTGGAGGGACGCAATCTCGATCATTTCTGCCTGCGGGTTGAGCCATTCGACGCGGACGCGATCATTGCCCATCTGACCGCGCATGGCGCCAGCCCCGCCCCGGTCGTGTCGCGCTATGGGGCAGAGGGGCAAGGCCCATCGATCTATGTCGCCGACCCCGAGGGCAATGTCGTGGAGCTGAAGGGCCCGGTCTGGGCGGATGGCATCGGTCCGGGCTGAGTCAAACATGCAACCGGCGGACTGTGTTATCCTCGTCTCCCGCTCAGGATGCGATTGAGGATTGGGCGTAAGGGGGGGATGCGGCCGGGAAATGCGTGAGATACTCCCCCTCGCCTTAAGGTTGGGAGGAGAGGTGCACAGGCACCGTCCTTGCGGTTTCACCCCTCCCCCTACCCCCTCCCGCAAGGGGAGGGGGAGAATTTTTTCTTCTATCGTGACCCGATCGCACTGCTTTGGTTCGCACCCTCCCGCTCACGCCCCAAAAAACCGCAGGAGCCAATCAATCACCTGCGCCGGCGCTTCCTCGTTCACGTAGTGGCCGCTGGGCAGCGCCTCCCCTCGCACATCCTCCGCCCGCGCCCGCCACAATCCCAGCGGATCGGCGAACCGTTTGCCCACGCTGCTGTTCGATCCCCATAGCACCAGCAGCGGCATCGCCAGTTTGCGGCCGAGATCGGCGGTATCGAGCGCGCAGTCGATCGTCGCGGCGGCCCGGTAATCGCCGCAGGAGCCGCGGATCGTCTTCTCGTTAAAGCAACGGACATATTCGTCCCAGATCACCGGCGGGATATGGCTCAGATTATCCGTCAGCTTCAGCAGCTTCTTGCGCATGAACCAATCCGCCGGGACGCTGCCCAGCATGCGCTCCGGGAAATCCGAGGGTTGCGCCATGAAGGGCCAATGCCAGCCGCCGATAGCCCCCTCTTTGTCCATCGCCGCCCACATATCCAAAGTCGGCACGATGTCGATCACCGCCGCTTTGATGATCTTCTCCGGATGATCCAGGCACATGCGATGCGTTGTGCGGCCGCCGCGATCGTGGCCGGCGACGTAAAACCGGTCATAGCCCAGCGCGCGCATGACCTCGACCTGATCCTGCGCCATGGCGCGGAAGGAGTAGTTGGAACTGTCCGGTTCCTCCGCCGGCGCGGAACTGTCGCCGTAGCCGCGCAAATCGGCGGCCACGACGTGAAACCGCTCCGCCAGCGCCGGCGCCACCGCGTGCCACGATGCATGCGTGAGCGGGTTGCCGTGCAGCAGCAGCAAGGGCGGTCCGCTGCCGCCGTGGCGCAGGCGGATGGTCGCGCCGCTGGTCTCGATATCCGTGAGCGTGAAGCCCGGCATGATGTCCATGATATGTCCCCCCAGGTTGGATCCGATGCCGGAGTATGTACCATCCGCCGGGACTTGACCCACCCCGCCGGATCGCCCTTCATCGGCGAAACACAACAAGGGTAACGTCCATGGCCCCGCGCCCCTTCACATTGCACGTCCCCGACGCTGACATCGCTGATTTGAAGACGCGCCTGGGGCTGACCCGCTTCCCCGACGCGGCGCCGGGGGAGGACTGGGCCTTCGGCACCAGCGTGCCCTATGCCAAGGAGCTGACCGAATACTGGCGGACCCAATTCGACTGGCGGGCGCAGGAAGCCGCCTTGAACGCGTTTCCGCAGTTCAAAACCGCGCTGCACGATATCGACCTGCATTACCTGCATGTGCCCGGAAAGGGGCCGAACCCGACCCCGCTGCTGCTGCTGCATGGCTGGCCGGGGTCGGTGTTCGAGTTCCTGGATATCATCCCCCGTCTGACCGATCCGGCCCGGTTTGGTGGCGACCCGGCCGACGCATTCACGGTCATCGCCCCTTCCCTGCCCGGCTACGGCCTGTCGTTCCAGCCGGGGCAAAAGCGGTTCACCCTGCAGGATATCGCCGCATGTGTGCATGATCTGATGACCCAGATGCTGGGCTACACCAAATATGCCGCGCAAGGCGGCGATTGGGGCGCCGGTATCACCTCGCTCCTGGGGCAAACCCAGCCGGACTCGCTCTACGGCATCCATATCAACCTGCTGTTCGTGCCGCGCGATCGCCCCGTCGGGGACCCGACCGAGGAAGAAAAGCGCTATGGCGAGGAACTCGCTTACTGGCTGCGGGAGGAAACCGGTTACCAGGCCATTCAGGGCACCAAGCCACAAACACTGGCCTTCGGGCTGACGGATTCGCCCGCCGGCCTCGCCGCCTGGATCGCGGAGAAATTCCGGACCTGGTCAGACTGCGACGGCGTGGCGGAGAACGCGATCAGCCGGGATCGCATGCTGGGCAATATCGCGCTCTATTGGTTCACCGGCGCGATCGGATCGTCCTTCTGGCCCTATTACGGTCGCCTGCACACGTCATGGCCGATCCATCCGGGTGCCCCGATTACGGTTCCGGCGGGCTATGCGGCGTTTCCGAAAGAGATTCTGCGGACGCCTCGGTCGATCGCGGAAAAAACCTACACGAATATCCAGCGCTGGGCGGTCATGCCAAAGGGCGGCCATTTCGCGGCCATGGAGCAACCGGCGGGCCTGGCGGAGGAGATCCAGACGTTTTTCCGCCCCCTCCGCTGAGCATCCGGCGGTTATAATCTCGCACTGACCGAAGGCTCGACCCGCAGGCGCCTGCTTCTGCCGGCGTTATCGCTCGCGTGCGGTCATGGTCGCGGGCAGCCTGGGCCCGCTGGGTACCACGGCGGTATAGCTGGTTGTGCCCGGCGGCACCGCGCGTGGATCGACCTGGGTGAATCCCCGCGCGGCGATGCATCGGTCCAGAAAGGCCTGGCGGTTCATTTCACCGCTCAGCCCGGGGCCGAAATAGCCCTGATGGGTCTCCTCCAGGCACGTCCGGGAAGCGCGCCGGAAATCTGCGCTTCCATCGCCAGAGGCGATCCATACCGGCTGGCACGCCGCAAGGCTGATGAGTACGAACACACCCAGGACCACCTGACGGTGCGATCTGTGCCCACGACCAACCTGTAAAATGAATGACGTACCGGCCATCGCTACCCCTCATGCCGACCCACGGATCAAATCCGTGGGCAGGCTCCGGTCGGCATGACGGCGCTGGGGCGCTGCTGGTGAGTCAATGTCAACGCGGGCTGATATTACATATAGCATTGGCGAACTTCCCGGTTATACCAACCGGCGTAAAGATTGACTTACCGGCCACCGTTACCCGTCATGCCGACGCAGGTCGGCACCCACGCCTTTCTCCTGTCTAACACTGCCAAGGCGTGGATGCCGATCTGCGTCGGCATGACGGGGTTGGGGCGCTGCCAGTACGTCAACGTCAACGGCGTCTGGTATTACACCTCGATACGGCACATGACCGGGTCGATTCAAGATCCCGGTTCCGATCATCGCAGGCTGGTTTCCATGCGATGGAAGACGCAACACAATCGTAAGTTGAAAAATGAACCATTACGATACAACTTAATCGTAAGAACACACCACATCCGGGCAAAAAACGCCTGCTGTCCATGAAAAGCCTGGCCAAGCCGGGAATATGGCCCCAGTCTGAGCGTCCATTTTGACAGAGTATCACCTACACGCGATATCAGGTTGTCGTCAAAGATGTTTCATATTCTGCGCTCTGGGTTCGTCACGTTATCGCTGTTGCTGTGGGCCTGGGCGGCCGCCGCCGCATCCATCACGGTCACCGTCACGGATGATGCGGGGCGGCCGGTGCCCGACGCGGTGGTGACGGTGACCGCGCCAGCCGGCACGCCAGCTCCGCCCCTGGGGAGCAGCCGTCTCGCGACCGCGACGATCAACCAACTGGATGAGGTTTTCGTGCCATCGGTCGTGGTCATCCGGACCGGGGGCACCGTCACGTTCCGCAACAGTGACGCCATCCGCCATCACGTCTATTCTTTCAAACAAACACGCCGATTCGAAATGGTCCAGCAACCGGGGGAGACGTCCCAGCCCATGGTCTTCGACAAGCCCGGCGCGGTCGCCATCGGGTGCAACATCCACGACCACATGACGGCCTATGTTCTGGTCACCGACGCGCCTTGGGCCCAGGTCACGGATGCCACGGGCACCGCGCTCATTGATGATCTCCCACCCGGTCAGGTCGTCGCGTCAGTCTGGCATCCCAGGCTGCGCCCGGCCAGCGATCCGCCCGCCCATGCCCTGACGTTGGAGACGGCGGCCTCCGCCCTGGCGGTGACGATCCCGATCCTCCCGCCGCGCCGCCCGCGCGCACGCGAATATTAGCCGGCTCCGATGCGCTTTGGGACCCGCCTGGTTCTGTTCCTGGTCATCACGCTGGTCGTGGTTCAGGTCACCACCCTCGGGATCGCCGGCTCTTTAATGCGCCAACTGCTGTTGACCGAGGGTGAATCTCAGGTCGCGGCGGCCGAGGTCCGGTTCATTCAGCAATTATCCGAGCTCGAAGAACAGCTTGCCTCCGGCGTGCGGCTGTTGACCCTGGACTTCGCGCTGCGTCAGGCCATCGCGGACCAGGACGCCGCGACCGTCGTATCGGCCTTGCGCAACCACGGCCGCCGTGTTGGCGCGAGCCGCATGCTGCTGATCGACCCTGATGGCCGAATCACCGGCAGCACCCAGCCGGACGGCGCCTTGGTGGCGTTCCGCTATCCCGCTTTGCTCGATCGCGCCATCATCGACGATCGTGCGGCGAACGTCGTTATCATGGACGGCAAGCCCGTCTGGCTGGTCGTCGTTCCGGTGATGGCCCCCGATCTGATCGCATTCATTGGCGCTGCGATCCCCCTGGATGAGGACCGCCTGGATCATATGCGCCAGATCGCGGGCGTGCCGGGACAGATTGGCATCGTCACCAAGGTGGGGTCAGGCTGGGTCAGCCGAGCCCGCGCCATCGATTCGGCGATCCTGCAAGATCTGCCCGGCGATGGCACGCCGGTGACCCGCACCAAAGCCAATGGCGATGAGGCCATCGTCGCGACACGGACATTACAAGCCCCGCTCGACGGCGAGCCGGTCCGCGTCGTGATCGACTATCCGCTGTCTGATGTCCTGCGCCGCTACGAACGGATATCGCTCGTTCTACTACCCATCCTGACGGTGGGATTATGCGCGATGCTATTCGGGGCGGGCTTGATCGCGCGCGGCGTTTCCCGCCCGATCGAAGCACTGGCACGCCAGACCAAACGCATCGCGGAGGGCGACTATACCCCGCCCCCGGTGCTGGTCCGCGGTGACGAGTTGGGACAGCTGAGCACGGCGCTGCACGCCATGACGATGGCAATCGCCGAACGCGAAGAAAGCATCCGCTTCCAGGCCACGCATGACGCCTTGACCGGTTTACCCAACCGCCGCGCCATCAGCAGCGTCGTCAGTCGCTGGTTCGGCAGCAGCGGGGCGGTCCTGATGATCCGCCTGATCCGCTGGCCCGACATCATCGCAACCGTCGGCCGCGAAATGGGCGATCGGCTGCTATGCGACGCCGCCGAACGCATCAAATCCCGTATCGAGACAATAACCGGCGCCGCGGTGGGCCGCATCGGGGAAAACACCTTCGCCGTCACCCTGGCGCATGCCGGGGAAGCACAGGCCATCAGCACCGCCGCCCGACTCACCGCCGCGTTCGACCAACCCTATTGCGAGAACGAATTCACGATCGATACACCCGTTGCCGTGGGAATCGCCCTCACACCGCGCCACGGCTCCGAATCCACAATCCTGCTCCGCCGGGCGGAAATCGCATTGACCGCGGCCATGGCGACCGACGTGCACCACGCAATCTACAGCGCGCAGACCGATCCCCATCGCCCGGATCGCCTGTCCCTGATGAGCGAGTTACGTACGGGATTGAGCAGCGGCGCATTCGAACTGGTGTATCAGCCCAAGCTCGATCTCCGCCAGAACCGGATCACCGGCGCCGAAGCCCTGGTTCGCTGGCACCACCCGACCCGCGGGCCGATTTACCCGGACGAATTCATCGGCCTCGCGGAGGAAACCGGCAATATTCAGCATCTGACCCGATGGGCATTACGAGCCGGCCTGAGCGAAGCCGCGCGGTGGCGGGACCAAGGCCTGCCCGCACGGGTCGCGATCAATGTCTCACCGCGCGATCTCACCGACCAGGGATTGCCGGATCGGATTGATGTTATGCTGCGGGAATTCCGGCTCGAGCCACGATCATTGAATATCGAAATCACTGAAAGTGCGATCATGGGCGAACCGGAGGCGGCAATCGCGGTGCTGCGGCGGCTGGACGAGCGGGGCATTGATCTGGCGATTGACGATTTCGGTGTCGGCCAGTCTTCCCTGGCCTATCTGCGGCGGCTGCCGGTGCGGGAGATCAAACTCGACAAAACCTTTGTTATGAAATTATCAGAACGGCCCGACGATCAGGCGATCGTTGGGTCCGTCATAAAACTGTCCCATGACCTCGGCTACCGCGTCACCGCGGAAGGTGTCGAAAATGAGCAGAGTTTACATTTATTGCGCAATTATGGTTGCGACCTGGCTCAGGGGTACTATATTGGTCGCCCTATGTCCGCTACCGCCCTGGTGAATATGCTGGTGTCTGAGGATGGACCGGCTCCTTCCTTGACATGTGGCCCGCCGTTGTGACCCGGCGCCGGGCGAGCCTGTCTGGCGTCATCGCATTTTGCGTTGCCTGTCTCAGTGCTCCGGTATGGGCGCAGGATTTTTCCTTAAGCGGACTGGCCGATTTGCGGCTGGTGGCACCGTCCGGGCAGATCAGCCACGCCGATGGCAGCTACGGCCGCTTTCGCTGGGGCGACGGCCGGGGCTCCCCGATCCTGCCCGAGGTCGGACAGATGGTGTTGCGCGGTTCGGCTTCGTTATCGCCTGACCTGCGCGTGGTTGCGGAATTTCGCTACGACCCCAGCCAAAAGACCGCCCTGGACATCATTGACGCCACTATTCGCTATCGTCCGGTTTCGACGTCCCGTTGGCGCTGGAGCCTCAAAGGCGGGGCATTCTTTCCCCCTGTCTCATTGGAAAACACGCAAATCGGCTGGACACCGGAATGGACCATCACGCCATCAGCGATCAATTCCTGGGTCGGTGAGGAATTGCGCATCTTCGGCGCGGAAGCCGCGCTTGAATGGCGCGGCGATGTCGATCGGTTCGAGTTCCTGGCCTCCGCGTTTGGCCTGAACGAACCCGTGGGGGCCGGCCTCGCGTCCTATGGCTGGTCGTTTTCCGACAAGCCGACCGGACTGCTCGATCATCTGCGTCTTGTTGGCTCGCCTCGGGTCTTCAGCGATGAATTCCGCCATTTCGATCATGCCATCGGCTGGTACGCCGGGCTGAGTTGGGAACGGCCGGATATCGGTCGGCTGTCATTGCTTCGATATGATAATGAGGCCGATCCGCATGCGAGTGACCGGTCGCAGACGGGTTGGCGGACGGAGTTCTGGAGTCTCGGATTTTCCACGGAGATTGGACCGGTTACCATCCTGTCGCAGGCCATGACGGGATCGACCATGATCGCGCCGTCGCCGTATTATCGCAGCACCACGAATTTCTGGGCGGTTTATGTGCTGGCCGGCATTGAGCGTGGTGATTGGCGATACGCGATCCGATATGACCGTTTTGGAACCAGTGAGGTAGCGGCGGAACCCTGGCCAAAAGGCGATGAGAACGGTCAGGCCGGCACGGCCTCGGTCATCTGGACACCACGGAAATACATGAGCCTCGCAAGTGAGGTCATGGCCGTCGATTACAATCGCCCACAGCGGGTGTTGCTGGGCAGGTCAGCGCATGTCACGGAAGTGCAGGCGCAACTTGCATTGCGCCTGAAGTTCTGAACCCCGGCTGATCAGGAGTTTTGCGCGGGCGGATAGTGACGATCAGTTCACCGCCGATTTCGACCTCGACGATGACGTTGATGTCGCCGGGCGGGTTGTTGCAATTCGCGGCGATGGAGCAACCGGCTGCCCTGGCGGAAGAAATTCGGCCGTTTTGCGCCCGCTGGGTTAATCGCGCGGGTCAGGGTCACGGAACCAGCTTGTGCTGCCTCATCCGCTCACCCATGGCGACCAGCGTGGTGCCAAGTGAAATGACAAGGTTGTCGAGAGACGCTGTTTGCCGCTTGACACTATATTTAACGACAAAATAAGCGAGCCCAAGGCACCAGAGTGCCGTCGCAATTCCAATCCCGGCCAAGAGCACATCGTACTGACCGATCGGGTCGGCCATTCCTGAAGAATGACCAGCCGCTACGAGCGTTTCAGCGAGATGATCACGCGCCATTTGTTTCCCTCACGCCTCTGATGAACCGCCTGATCTTCTGCGCCGTGGAGAGGTTTTGATTGCCGCTCAGCTTCATAACCGTTCGCCCGGTTCCTGATCCCGCTAACCCTACCAAACCTCCGATCAAAAGCGCAATCGGGCCAAGCGTCGCACCGATCGTGACCAGGGCCCCGATGCCCGCCGCAGTCACCGAGGCAGCCACACCCATGCCGGCCCGGTCGATCAGCTCGACCATGGTGTCAGCGTATTTCGCGTCATCTTCGAGCTCACCCGCCACATCTTCAAGAAACTCTCCGATCACTTTCACGACGTCTTTATCGTTCGAACCCCGTGCCAGCAATTCCCTCAGATTGGCCCGCATGGCGGGATCCTCAAGTATGCGGATGACATCAGCGGCGGATGTTTCAATCGCCTTCTGCTCTCCGAGAGAAACCTGCCTGGCTTCTTCGACGAAGCGCTCGGGCAAAGTAAGGTGTTCGTCGCCTCGCTTTTCATCCATTTTCGGACATCTCATATTCCCGACAGGATTTTGGACGACTTAAGCCGGCATGCAAGACGCGCTCGTCGGGACGCCATCACCGTGTGGAGAAACACACGGTGGGCGCAAATAACGCGAACAGATGAGGGCAAAAGTCCCCATCTCCGGTCAGCCCATGTTATGCCTTGGCGCGGGCGATCGCGTCGACGATGAACTGACGCGCTTCCGCCGCATCGCCCCAGCCAATGATCTTGACCCACTTGCCCTCTTCAAGGTCCTTATAATGCTCGAAGAAATGCCGGATCTGATCGAGCGTGATCTGCGGCAGATCGCTGTAGTTGTGCACGTTCAGATAGCGCTTGGTCAGCTTCGGCGACGGTACGGCGATGATTTTCTCATCCCCGCCGCCATCGTCCATCATCTTCAACACGCCGACGGGGCGGACATTGATGACCGCGCCCGGGATGATCGGGCGGGTATTGGCGATCAGCACATCGATCGGGTCACCGTCATCGGACAAAGTGTGCGGCACGAAGCC
This sequence comes from uncultured Acetobacteraceae bacterium, assembly GCA_903900905.1. Lineage (GTDB taxonomy): Bacteria > Pseudomonadota > Alphaproteobacteria > Acetobacterales > Acetobacteraceae > Rhodopila. The sequence goes on along the minus strand of CAIUPC010000908.1, from coordinate 6,963 downwards.
GTAATTGCCGGGATAGCGCATCGGCGTATGCAGGAACCGGTCAACCACCAGGGTCCCGGCTTCCTTGTCCATTTCGTATTTGATCGGTTCACCGCCGATTTCGACCTCAACGATGACGTTGATGTCGTCGGGCGGGTTATTGCCAATTTTGATCGCTTCTATGCGCATGAAATCAACCCCTGAGCCGCTCGATATCCGCACCGCAAGCGGCAAGCTTCTGTTCCACCGCCTCGTACCCGCGGTCGAGGTGGTAGACGCGGTTCACCACAGTCTCCCCCTTCGCGGCAAGCCCTGCCAGAATAAGAGATAATGACGCCCGCAGGTCGCTCGCCATTACCGGCGCACCCGACAGCGACGGCACGCCGCGCACAATCGCCGAGGTGCCGTGCACGTTGATCCGCGCGCCCATGCGATTGAGTTCGGGCACATGCATGAAGCGGTTCTCGAAGATGGTCTCGGTCACCATGGAGGCGCCCTCGGCCACCGACAGCATCGCCATGAACTGGGCCTGCATGTCGGTGGGGAAGCCGGGATACGGCTCCGTCATCACATCGGCCCCGTGTAATCCGTTCAACCGGCGGACCATCAGGCCGCCAGGCTGTTCGGCGATATCGACCCCGGCTTCGCGCATCACCCGCACGGTCGCGCCCAGATGTTCCAACCGCGCATGGCGCAGGAAAACCGACCCGCCGGAGATCGCGGCGGCGCAGGCATAGCTGCCGGTCTCGATGCGATCGGGGATGATCGCATGCTCCGCGCCGTGCAGCGCCGGCACGCCCTCGACCACCAGTGTATCGCTGCCGATACCCTTGATGTCGGCGCCCATGGCGACCAGGCAGGTCGCGAGGTCGCCGATTTCCGGTTCCCGCGCGGCGTTCACCAGTTCGGTGCGGCCTTCGGCCAGGGCAGCGGCCATCAGCAGGTTCTCGGTCGCGCCGACGGAGACGAAGGGGAAGACAATTTTGGCGCCGTGCAGCCGGCCATCGACCCGGCCATCGACATAGCCGCCTTCCAGGTGGAAGCGGGCGCCCATCTGCTCCAGGCCTTTCAGGTGCAGATCGACCGGCCTTGCGCCGATTTCGCAGCCGCCCGGCAGCGACACGCGGGCTTCGCCGGTGCGGGCCAGCAGCGGTCCCATGACCAGGAAGGATGCGCGCATGGTGCGCACGATGTCGTAAGGCGCCTCGGTATTGGTGATGCGCCCGCCGAGCGAAAGGATGCGCCCGGCGTTGTCCGGGCGTTCCACCGCGATGCCGTGCTGCGCCAGCAGCGACGCCATGGTCGCGATATCGGCCAGTTTCGGCACATTCGACAGCACCAGCCGATCATCGGTCAGCAGCCCGGCGGCCATCAGCGGTAAGGCGGCGTTCTTGGCCCCGCCAATGGCGATCTCACCAGAGAGCGGCCGGCCGCCGCGAATTCGGATACGGTCCATGGTCTGGATACCCCGTCACATACGGGGCAGAGCGGTGCCGCGCTGCCCCATGTATTTCCCGGCTTTATCGGCGTAGCTGACCTCGCACGGCTCATTGCCCTGCAAAAAGAGGAACTGGCAGATGCCCTCATTCGCATGGATCTTGGCGGGCAGCGGCGTGGTGTTGGAGATTTCGATCGTCACCTGCCCCTCCCATTCCGGTTCCAGCGGGGTCACGTTCACGATGATGCCGCAGCGGGCATAGGTGGACTTGCCCAGGCAGACCACCAATATATCCCGCGGGATACGGAAGTATTCCACCGTATGGCCGAGGGCAAAACTGTTCGGCGGGATGATGCAGGTCGCGGTTTTGCGATCCACGAAACTGGTGGGGGAGAAATCCTTCGGGTCCACGATCGCGGAGTCGATATTCGTGAACACCTTGAACTCGTCGGCGATGCGCGCGTCGTAGCCATAGCTGGACAGGCCATAGCTGATCACGCCCTCCCGCTTCTGGGCTTCGACGAAGGGTTCGATCATCCCGCGTTCCTCCGCCATGCGGCGGATCCAGCGGTCGGACATGACGGGCATCTCGGGTTCAGCGCTCCTGTGAAGGAAGACCTGTAGCGCACCGGCACGCGCCGCCGCAAACGAAGTGTAACGCATGGCCGCTTCCCGGGACTGACATTCGAAGCCATCTTGCCTGCCGGAGCCCTCATGACCCTTTCCGCCCCCGCCATCCCCGCCAAACCGCCGCGTGACACGCGGGTGGACATCATCCGCGGCTGGCTCCAGCTCACCATCTTCGCCTCCCACGCCGCTGGTTCCTGGATCGGTGCCTGGCTGATCCATGGCGCCTGGGGCTTGTCGGACAGTTCGGAGCAGTTCGTCTTCCTCTCCGGCCTGATGCTCGGCAGTGTCTTCGCGCTGAAATCCGCGCGCCAGGGACGCCGTGCTGCCAACCTGGATATGCTGATGCGTAGCCTGAGGCTGTACCGCACCGCCATGATCGTCTTCGCTTTGTTCGGCGCCATGGCCATCCTGGCCGGACGCAGCGGCTTCTGGCCCGGTGAGGCTGAGCGTTTGGGCTGGTCCTACATGCTGCAACACCCCGTTTGGGCGACGCTGGCGGGATTGACCACGTTCTATCAGCCTGATTTCACCGACATCCTGCCGGTATTCATGTGGTGCATGCTCACCCTGCCGCTGTTCGCGTGGTTGGAGGCACGGGTCGGCAACTGGGCTTTACTGCTGCCATTCGGGCTTTATCTCGCGGTCCAGACGGCCGGTCTGGCACCACCGGTGCTCGGCACGGGCACCAAAAGTGGCTTTAACCCCTTCGCCTGGCAGATCCTCTTCCTCGTTGGTGCCTGGCTTGGGCGGCGGGTGCTGATGAATGGACGGGCGCTGCCACGTTCCCCCTGGTTAATCGGCGGGTCGTTCGCGGTTCTGGCAGCCGGTTTGCTGTTGCGCCTGTCCTGGTTCGGATTCCTGCCCTTCTCGTTGCCCATCGCCGAAAATGACTGGATCATCGGCAAGGACACCTTGGCGCTGCCGCGGGTGCTGCATGCCTTCGCGTTGGCGCTGCTGGTCGCGGTCACGGTTCCGCGGGAAGCGCGCTGGATGCACGTCGCCGCTATGCGCTGGCTAGCCGCCGCCGGACGGCACAGCCTGCAGGTGTTCTGCGTCGGGCTGTTCCTCTCCTGGGGCGTGACCGCCGCGTTCCGGCTCTGGCCGGCGGCCTGGTGGCTGGACCCGGTGCTGCTGATCAGCGGCTGCGCGATTCTGCTGGCCTTCGCGCAGTGGCTGGACCGGGGACGCGCTACGTCTTCACCAGCGGGCAGGCCTGCTCCGATAACGGCCTGAACGCCTCCTCACCTGGGGTGACGGAAATCACCTTGTATATGTCCCATTCATGCTGGCTTTCGGCGGGGGATTTCACCTCAAACAGATAGACGGGGTGAACCTTCCGTCCGTCGGCATGGATGGAGCCCTTGCCGAAGCAGTCGTCGTCCGTCGGCATCGCCTTCATACGCGCCACCACCGCCGCGCCATCCGCCTTGGCCGCCACGGCACCCATGTCCTTGACCGCCTTCAGGTAATGCAACGTGCAGGAATAGTTGCCCGCCTGCGACATATTCGGCCATAGCGAGACCTTCGGCTGAATGCGCTTCTGAAAGGACCGCGTGCGCTCGTTCAGGTCCCAATAATAGGTCTCCGACAGCCGCAGGCCCTGGGCGATTTCCAGTCCCATGGAGTGGATGTCGGTCGAATAGGCGATCAGCGCCGCCACTTTCATCGTCTTGTTCAACCCGAATTCATGCACCTGTTTGAGGATATTGATCAAATCGCTGCCCGCGCCCGATACGCCCAGGATCTTGGCGCCCGATGCCTGTGCCTCCACCAGCGGCGCTGAGAAATCAGTGGTTTCCGGGAACGGGTAAAGCCGCGCGCCGGCCACCTTGCCGCCAGCGGCTTCGACGAAGCGCGTGGTATCGCGCTGGTAGGCGATGCCTGCCGCGTAATTGGGGGTAATGAAGAACCAGCTGTCGCCGCCGGCCTTGATCATGGCGCCACCGGTCGATTTCGCCTCCATATAGGTGTCATAAACCCAATGGATAGTGTTGGGGGTGCAAGCCTTGCCGGTGAGGTCGGAAGTCGCGGTGCTGGTAGCGACGAAGGCCTTGTTCCGTTCCTTACAGATCGCGCTGATCGCCAGCGCGGCGGCGGAGGAAGCGCCGTCCTGAATCAGGTCCACCCCTTCCTGATCGATCCACTGCCGCGTGATCGCCGCCGCGATATCCGCCTTGTTCTGATGATCAGCCGTCAGAACCTCGACATCGAAGCCACCGGCGGCGAATTCCTGAATGGCCTGGCGCGTGCAGGCGATGGAGGTCGGGCCGTTCACGTCGCGATAGGGACCGGACTGGTCGTTGATCACCCCCATCTTGATGACAGGTTTTGCCTGAGCGCGGACCCGGCGGAAGGGAACGGCAGACGCGGCGGCGGTGCCAAGCACAGCCCGGCGGGTGAGGATAGTCATTTGAACGCGCTCCCATTTCGCGGCGTGTTGCCACTGTTGTGGGAAGGCTACGCCGGTGCCGGGCGCGGGTTCAAGGGGCGGTAGCCTGCGTCCGCCCCCGCGCCCATCGTCGTTCAGTGAGGCACGCAGGCCCTTACACTGTCATTCATCGGCTTGTCCCGGGGGCCGCGGTCTCTTCCACTGCCGCGATTAGTTCCCGGGACAAGCCCAGGGATAACGCGCTTTAGAAGCCCACGGACTCAGGCTGGCCGGGCGCCCGGCGGATATTCGGGGTCCGACACCACGTGCCCCGCCGCCGCGATCTCCGCCAAAATCGCCGGATCCAGCCGGATCGGCGTTCCCGTCTGGCCTTCATTAATCGCCAGCATCAGCGCGGGCTGGTCGCTGATGTTGCGCGCCCCATGGAACAGGTCCGGCGGCACGGAAATGACGTCATTGGGATTAAGCACGGTTGTCGTGCCCTCCACATCGATCTCCCACTGGCCAGACATGACGATGAACACCTCGGCCGAGGCATGCGCATGCGACGCCAGCCCCTTGCCGGGTTCGCAGCGGAGATACACGCAGGAGAACGCCTTGACGCTGCCAAGCGCGGTGCCGGCGGTGCTGCCCTCGGCCGGGCGGCCGATAACGGAGAACCGCTCCCGCTCAAACCGCTCCAGCAGCATGTCGCGGGGGCGGTAGCCGGATTTGCGGGCGTCGATGTCCTGGTAGCGGATGATGTTGGCTTCGAGTTCGGCCGCGGTTGGCTGTGCCATTGCTCACTCCCCCTTCGGTAATTCGATCCCGGTCAGCTGTTCCCAAACCCGGATCACGAATGAATCGTCCTTCGTCCCCTGCCCGTTTGCCGCCGCGGCCAGGAACAACTGGTGCGCCGCCGACGCCATCGGCAGCGGGAAGGTCAATGCCCGCGCCTGATCCAGCACGATGCCCAGATCCTTGACGAAAATATTGACCGCCGACAGCGGCGTGTCATCCCCGGCCAGGATATGCGGCACCCGGTTTTGCCACATCCACGACGACCCCGCCGATTCCGAAATCACATCGTACAACGTCTGCGGATCGGCCCCAGCACGGATGCCCAGCGCCAGCGCCTCGGCGGCCGTCGCGATATGCACCCCGGCCAACAGCTGGTTGACCATCTTGACCGTGCTGCCGACACCCACCGCACCGCCCAGGCGCCAGACCTTGGTCGAAATCGCCTCCAGCACCGGCCCGGCCGCGGCGAACGCGGCTTCGCTTCCCGAGGCCATGACCGTCATGGTCCCCGCATGGGCGCCGACTTTGCCGCCGGAAACGGGGGAATCAAGCATCAGAAAGCCGGCTTCAGAAATCCGGCGATCCAGCGAGCGCGCGGCTTCCGGTGCGATGGTGGCGCAGCACAGGATGACCGCGCCCTTGCTCAGCCGGCTCAGGCAGCCCTGTTCGCCGAACAGCACGGCATCGGTCTGCGCGGCATTGACCACGAAGACCACGACCGCTTCCAAATCGGCGGGCAATTCCGCCGGCGTCGCCACCGCCTGACCGCCAGCGGCGATGAAATCCGCCCGTCCTGCTTCGCGCGGTTCGCACCCCGTCACCGCATGACCCTTGCGGAGCAGGTTCAATGCCGCCCCCATGCCCATCGTGCCGAGGCCGATTACGCCGACTTTCATACCGTTCTCTCCCTTGTACCAAGTGCCGTTTCTGTTGACTCATGCGCTCACCATCATGGCCCGGCTCGTTCGGGCGGCCGGTGTTAAACCACGAACCGGAACCGCTCCACCGCCTCCACCAAGGCGCGGCGGATGCCGGGTTCCAGCGCGGAATGGCCAGCATCGGGCACCATCGTCACGCGCGCCTTGTCCCAGACCGCCTTGAGGTCGAAGGCGGTGATCGCCGGGCAGACCATGTCATAGCGGCCCTGGATGATTTCGGCCGGGATATGGCGGATGCGATGCATATTGCCCAGCAATCCCTCGGGCGGCAGGAACAGACCGTGCTCAAAATAATGCGCTTCAATCCGCGCCAGCCCCAACGCCGTGCGATCCTGTGCGAAGGCGTGCACGGTTTCGCGGCTGGGCAGCAAGGTGCTGCACGTACCTTCATAAACTGACCACGCACGCGCCGCCGGCAGATGCACCGCGGGATCACCATCCTTCAGGCGCCTGAGATAGCTGCCCAGAATATCGTGGCGTTCGCCTTCCGGCAGGAACGACACGAAATCGGCATGCGCTTCCGGGAATACGTTCGCCATGCCGTGCAGAAACCAATCAACCTCCTGCTGCCGACCCAGGAAAATGCCGCGCAGGACGAAAGCCGCGACCCGGTTTGGATGCGCCTGCGCATAGGCCAAAGCCAGCGTCGAGCCCCAGGAGCCACCGAACAGCATCATCTGCTCGACGCCCAGATGGCGGCGCAACAGCTCGATATCTTCCACCAAATCCGGCGTCGTATTCTCCGTCACCGATCCAAGCGGCCGTGATCGGCCGGCGCCGCGTTGATCAAATATGATGATGCGCCATAT
>CAIUPC010000907.1 GCA_903900905.1 uncultured Acetobacteraceae bacterium | reverse complement strand
CTATCCGCTGCGTATGGTGCATCACTACCGGCTGATGCGCGACGATGCGCGCGACCTCGCGCAAACCATTGCCTCCGCCAGCCGCAAAACGCTGGAGAAGATGCCGGAGGTCGCGCGCAAGCGCATCGACGACCTCCCCTATGCCGCGATCGCGCTGCGCCGCCTGCTGCGGCTGACCAATGCCAGGCGGGTGGTGTTCAGCGCCAGCGGCCTACGGGAGGGATGGTTCATGCGGCGCATGCCTGATGCCGTCCGGGTGCAGAACCCGCTGCTGGCGGCGTGCCAGGACATGGCGGCCCGCCTCGGACGCGATCCGATGCTGCCGGAGGCGTTGTTCGACTGGACCTCCCCGCTGTTCCCGAACGAGACGCCGGAAGCCCGCTATTTGCGGCGGGCGGCGTGCTGGGTGTCCGATGTCGGCAGCCACGATCACCCCGAATTCCGGGCCGAACAGGCCTTCCTGCGGGTGCTGCGCCAGCCTGGGATCGGTCTCGACCATCAGACGCGGGCCTTTCTGGCGCTGTCCATCGCGCTTCGGTACGAGGCGGTGGTCGATGCCGAGTTTCTGAAACCGGCACGGGCGCTGCTGGATGTGGCATCTTCGGACCGGGCGGAGGTGCTGGGGGCATCCTTGCGTCTGGCTTACACGCTGTCGGCGGGGACGCCTGATCTGTTGGGAGGGACGCGGCTGCGGATCCAGGGCCGCAACCTGGTTCTCAGCCTGCGCGAAGACCGCGGCGTCTTTGCCGGCGAAAGTGTCATGCGCCGCCTGGATCGGCTGGCGCAGGCGCTCGGGCTGGCCGCCATCACGGATACGGGTCTGGTTCAGGCCGCCGAATAATCCCAGACCGCGTTGGCATTCACTCACTGACCTTGGCCCAACCCCGTCATGCCGACGCAGGTCGGCATCCACGCCTTTGCACCACCATTCAGGAGAAAGGCGTGGATACCGACCTGCGTCGGTATGACGGGTGGTGACGGTCGGTACGTCATTCATTTTACGGGCCAGTATAAGGAAAGGAGAAAATTCGAACAAAATGCCGTTCGAATTACACCCATAGGTTGTATTTCCGTCGGCGCACCCCAACTCCCTGCGAGCCGGAACGCGTGCGACGGGCATCCCGGTCAGACTCCCCTTCGCCGTCGCTCAAGGACATGAGCGAACATGACCCAAACCTTGCGCGACCGCCTTTACCCCGTTTCACCCTATGAGGGGCTGGACCCCGCCGATTGGCCGGATGATCTCCAGGGTTGGGGTTCGGATCATCCCGTCCTGGCGACGGTGATCGAGCAGGTCCGGCCGAAGCGGATCGTCGAGGTCGGGTCATGGAAAGGCCGATCGGCTATCAACATGGCGAGGACCGTGCGCGCTCTGGGCCTGGACTGTGAGATCATTTGCGTCGACACGTGGCTCGGCTCCCCCGAACATTGGCTGAGTGAGGGCGGCAACTGGCAGGAGTCACTGGCGCTGCGGCACGGCTATCCGCAGCTTTACTACACCTTCCTCGGGAACGTGGTGCGGCATGGGTTCCAGGACATCATCACCCCGTTGCCGATGACGTCGGAAAGCGCGGCTTTCGTGCTGCAGTCGCTGGGGATGACGTTCGACATCGCTTATATCGACGCCGCGCATGAATACGGCCCGGCGAAGCGGGATTTCGTCGCCTATTATGATCTGCTGAACGACACTGGTGTGCTGATTGGCGATGACTATATCTACTGGCCAGGCGTCACCCAGGCGGCCAACGAGTTCGCGTTGGAGCGCGGCTTGCGCATCGTGGGGGAGCCTGGGAAGTTCGTCATCTCCAAGAACGCCGACCTCGCGCCGGGCATATCGATCCCGCTGATGTCGCGTTTACTGGGGAATCTGCGGCCATCCGCCGCGGCTTAATCATCTCCCGGAGGTATTCGATGCTGCCGACTTTGTTCATCAGCCACGGCTCGCCGATGATGCCGCTGCGCGACCAGCCGGCGCGGGATTTCCTGCGCGGGTTGGGCAATGCGCTGCCGCGGCCGAAAGCGATCCTGATGGCGTCGGCGCATTGGGAGACGGAGCGGCCGGAAGTCAGCGGCGTCGTGGTGAACGACACGATCCATGATTTTTACGGCTTCCCCCCCGCGCTCTATGCGTTGCGCTATCCCGCGCCGGGGGATGCAGCCCTCGCCGCCGAAATCGCGGCGACGCTCACGGCGCAGGGGTTAGCGGCGACCGTCGATCATACCCG
>CAIUPC010000906.1 GCA_903900905.1 uncultured Acetobacteraceae bacterium | reverse complement strand
CCGCTATGGCCCGGTGCTGCCGGAAACCGCGATCGTGCAGATCAGCGGCACCGACCCGGATGGCGATGCGCTGGCGCGATTGATCGACTGGGACGCCGAGTCGGGACCGCCACCGATCATCCATATGCGGCCGGAGCAGCCGGGGCGGCCGGCGCTGGCGCCGGGGGAACGGGTGCTGGCACGGCTGTCGCCGGCGGGGCCGGGCCATTATGACGGGCGCACGATCAAGCGCATCTCCGACACGCCGGCCCGTATCCTCGGCGTCTTTAAACCCGGCAAGCTCGAACACCGCATCATCCCCACCGATCGGCGGTCCAAAGCGGAATGGATTGTCCCCGCGGGCGGGGAGAACGGCGCCGTGGCCGGGGAGATCGTGCTGGCCGAGCCGCTGCCGGATCACCATCGGCTCGGGTTAAAGCCAGCCCGCGTGGTGGAGAAGCTGGGCCATATGGGCGACGCCCGCTCGGTCAGCCTGATTTGCATCCACACGCATGACATTCCCGTCGAATTCCCGGCCGATGCCATCATGGAAGCGGAAACCGCCGACGCCGTGCCCCTGGGTGATCGCACCGACCTGCGGGAGACCCCGCTGATCACCATCGATGGGGAGGACGCGCGCGATTTCGACGACGCCGTCTACGCCGAACCCGATGGCGCCGGCTTCCGCCTGATCGTCGCCATCGCCGATGTCGCGCATTACGTGCGGACGGACTCCGCCCTCGACCGCAGCGCCCATAGCCGCGGCAACAGCGTCTATTTCCCCGACCGGGTGGTGCCGATGCTGCCGGAGGCGCTGTCGAACGGCTGGTGCAGCCTACGCCCGCATGAGGAGCGCGGCTGCCTGTTCGTGGAAATGCGGGTCGATGCCAGCGGCCGCAAGACCGGGCATCGCTTCGGCCGCGGCCTGATGCGCAGCGCCGCCCGCATGACCTATGAGCAGGTGCAGGCAGACGAGGACGCCGGCGGCAACCGCTTCCGCGCGTTGTACGACGCCTATCGCGCTTTGATCGCCGCCCGGACGGCGCGCGGGACGCTCGACCTCGATCTGCCGGAGCGCAAGGTGGTGCTCAGCGACGAGGGCAAGGTTCTGAGCATCGCGCCGCGCCCGCGCCTGGACAGCCACCGGCTGATCGAGGAGTTCATGGTGCTGGCCAATGTCGCCGCCGCCGAGGAGCTGGAAGCCCGGCACCAGCCCTGCATGTATCGCGTGCATGCGCCACCGACAGAGGAAAAGCTCGCCAATCTGCGCCTGTTCCTGAACGCGATGGGGATTTCTCTGCCGCCGGGCAATCAGGTGCATCCGCGCGATCTGGATCACGTGCTGCGCCTGGTGGCCGGCACGGCGGAGGCGCCGATGGTCAACGAGGTCATGCTGCGCAGCCAGTCGCAGGTGGCCTATGCGCCGGACAATATCGGCCATTTCGGCCTCGCGCTGACCCGCTACGCGCATTTCACCAGCCCGATCCGGCGCTACGCCGATTTGCTGGTGCATCGGGCGTTGATCGCGGGCCTGGGGCTGGGTGGCGACGGGCTGAAACCGGAAGACGCCAGCCTGTTCCCGGAAACCGGGGAGCATATCACCGCGACCGAACGCCGGGCGCAGATGGCGGAGCGGGATGCGATCGACCGGTACCTCGCGGCCTATATGGCGGATAAAGTCGGGGAGCGTTTCGATGCCCGCATTTCCGGTGTGACCCGATTCGGACTATTCATAACGGTGACAGATAGCGGGGCATCGGGACTCGTTCCGATCTCCACCCTGCCGGACGATTATTGGCACCATGATGAGGGGGAGCAGACATTGACCGGCCGGCGCACCCATCTGGTGTTCAAACTGGCACAGGATGTCGAGGTGCGGCTGATCGAGGCCAGCCCCGTCACTGGCGGGCTGGTGTTTCACATCATGCAGGGCATGCCATCCAGGGAAACAGCAGGGGGTGCGCCACGCGCTGCGACTTCTCCCCGGAAATGGTCCCGCCGCGGATGATGCGGATCGTTATCCTGCTGGGGTTGTTGCTGATCGTGCCGGCGCAGGCACAGCCGCCCGGCGTGTTCGATGCCGAACTGACAAGCAATGTCTACGTCACCGCGCTGACCTTCATGGCACCGCGCATCGTCGATCCCATTCCGGTTTCGAGAATGACGCAATGGGGCTTGCAGGGGCTGACGGTGCTTGACCCCAGGCTGACGACGGACGTGCATGAAGCGAAATTGCGGCTCCTCAGCCAGGGCCGACCGATCTTTGACACGCCGGCGCCGAAGGACGAGTCGGTCCCGGCCTGGGTCAACTCGGCCATCAGCGTGACGATCGCCGCGCTGGGCAATTCGTCCTCGCTGCGCCGGGCAGGTTCTGCGTCCATCGTGCAGGGATTTTTCGATGGGCTGTTCAGCCATCTCGACCCCTATTCCCGCTACGTCCCGCCGGATGAGGCGGGCGACGACCGGGAGAGGCGCAGTGGCCGGGCCGGGATCGGCGTCAGCCTGGCCCAGGCCGGTGCCACGGCCGTGGTGACCGACGTCATCCGCGACAGCCCCGCCGCCGCGGCCGGGCTGCGGCCGGGTGATACGATCATGGCGCTCGACGGCGCGTCCATGCGCGGGCGCGGCGTGGTGTCGGTCGCGGCGATGATCGAGGGGCCGGAAGACACCAGTTTCACCCTGACCTGGCGCGGCCGGGACGGGAAAATGCGCGAATCGGCCTTCGTGCGCGTGTTAGTGCCACCGGAGACCGTGTTCGGGGAGCGGATGGGCAGCATGCTGGTCATCCGCATCGCCGGGTTCAATGAAGCGACCGATACCCATCTGGCCCATACGCTCCAGGACGGCATGGCCGGGGATCGCCCGCCGGAGGGCATCGTGCTCGATCTGCGGGGCAATCCGGGCGGGCTGCTGCGGCAGGCGGTGACGGTGGCGGATACGTTCCTGCCGGAGGGGCTGGTCGCATCCAGCATTGGCCGGGCGGCGGCGGCCAACCACATCTGGAACTCCACCGCGGGTGAGCTGGCGGAGGGGATTCCGTTGATCGTGCTGGTGGATGGCCGTACCGCCAGCGCCGCCGAGGTTCTCGCCGCGGCACTGGCCGACAGGGGGCGCGCGGTGGTGGTGGGAAGCACGACCGTCGGGAAAGGCCTGGTGCAGACGATCGCGCCGCTGCCGGACGGGGGCGAGTTATTCGTGACCTGGAGCCGGGTGATCGCGCCGCGCGGCTGGCCCATCAACAGCCTGGGCGTGATGCCGCAGGTCTGCACCAGCCTGGGCGACGCGGCGGTGCAGCGGCAACTGGCGGCGCTGGCCTCGGGCGATCAGCCGCTGAAGCCGGCGATCATCGCGCATCGCATCGCCCGCGCGCCATTGCCACCGGCCGCCGTGCCGGCGATCCGCGGCGCCTGCCCGGCGGCGACGGGGCGGGGGGAGGATATCGCGGTGGCCCGGTCCCTGATCGCCAGCGCCACGGCCTATGCGACGGCGCTGCTGCCGCCGTTGCCCTCGCCGTAGGGGGGGGTGGGTCAGGCCGGGTCGTGTGGACTTATACCAGAGGCCCCTGATGTTAACCCATGGTGTCTCCCCCTCCCCTGGAGGGTGGGGGTCGGGGGGAGGGGTGAAAAGGCACAGTTTCGGGGGGAT
>CAIUPC010000905.1 GCA_903900905.1 uncultured Acetobacteraceae bacterium | reverse complement strand
TCCTCCGGTTGGGACGACGGTGGGAGTCGGAATTCTTTACACTCGGGTCACTCGTTGCCGAGGGAACAATAGGTAATATATTGATCTAAAACGTTTTATCGATTTGGCATGTGATTTTCTTGGGTGATAACGTGCGTCCACACCTGCAAGGAATTCCGTAATGTCAGTCCAATTTCGTAACCTCGTGATCGCCGGCCTCGCGGCCGTTGGTTTCGCCGCTGCCGCCGGTAGCGCGGTTGCTAACCCCTACCTCCCGGTCTCGAACCTCACGTTCAGCACCTATTCGGGCTCGAACCCGAAGGGCCTGTTCAGCGCCGTTAACCCGGCCGGCTGGGTCCGCGGCACCGTTGCGAACAACATCGACCTCGTTTTCATCGACGCGCCTGGCACGGCGACCGGTTTCAGCAGCCCGAACTACCCGGTCTATGGCCCGTTCGCTGACCCGCCGAGCGGTGGCAATTTCATCCAGGCCGACGGTAACCCTGACTATGAAAGCGTCTTCGGACAGCTTCTCACCGGTTTGGTGGTTGGCACGCAATACGACCTGTCGTTCTATCAGGCCGCTGGCCAGCAGCAGAGCTTCAGCGGTGCGACCACCGAGCAGTGGCGCGTCTTCTTCGGCACCGACCTGCCGAGTGCGATCACCCTGTCTGGCCCGACCGCCGGCGTCTACTCGGTCAACGTACCGGGTGGTACCGTTGAGCAAGACTCGCCGATCATGAACACGCCTTCTCAGGGCGTGACCCCCTGGAACCAGGTCACGTTGACCTTTACCGCCACCTCCACGTCGGAATATCTGACGTTCCTGGCCTGGGGCAATGGCGGCAGCAATGCCAACCAGCCGCCGACGGTCTTCCTTGCCGGCGTGAACGGTGCCACGGCGCCGGAACCCGCCACGCTGTCGATCATGGGCGTTGCCCTGGCCGGCCTGGGTGGTCTGGTCTCCCGCCGTCGCTCGAAGCGCAACGCCGCGGTCTGATCCGTCGCGACTAACAGGCGCCCGGGCGGGAATTTCTCCTGCCCGGGCGTTTTGTATTTTTGGCCGTTTTCATCGCTTACATAAGGTCGTGCCCGTGCCAGATTTCTTGGACCCGCAGCACATGCAAGCCTATGTCCGGGAGTTCGTCCGCCTGACGGCGGTGCTGTTCCTGATGGCCATCATCCTCTTGCCGCTCGAACGCCTGTTCGCCGTCCGGCCCCGTCGGGTGTTTTCCTGGAAGCTCGCCGGTGATATCGGCTACTATTTCATCAGCAGTCTGGTCCCCGGCCTGCTATTAGCGCCCCCTTTGGCACTGGTGGCCGTGGCGGCCCATGCCGTCGTCCCTTACCCGATACAGTCCGGAATCGCGGCCTGGCCGCTCTGGGCGCGGGCACTTGGCGCGCTGATCGTGAGTGAGTTCGGCTTTTATTGGGGGCATCGGGCCATGCACGAAATCCCCTTCCTGTGGAGCTTCCATGCCATCCACCACAGCTCGCGCGAACTGTATTTTTTGGTCAGTTCCCGGGCCCATCCCTTCGACAACGCCTTCGTCCGCCTGTGCGGCCTGATACCGGTGACAGCCCTCGGCTTGATCACGCCGATAACGCGGGAGGGTGGCGTTGTATCCGCGCTTCTGGTGCTGGGGCTGACGCTATGGGGATTTCTGATCCACTCCAACGTGCGACTGCGGCTCGGCGCTTTCGAATGGCTGATCACGATGCCGGCGTTTCACCATTGGCATCACACCATGGGTGAGCACAAAGACCGCAACTATGCAGCAACCTTGCCCATTCTCGACTGGATGTTCGGCACCTTCTACCTGCCGAAAGACAAGTGGCCGGAGGAATATGGGACCGACACGGCAGTGCCGGCCTCCCTCGGCGGACAGTTGGTCTACCCGTTCCTCGACATAACAGCTGGCGAGGGCGCGCCCAAACCGACCTAAACGGCGCCCCTAGGGGCGTTCGTTTTTGGGCCGCGCCCCACCTTCGCTCACCCCCGCGCCAGCACCGCGGCGATCCGCTCCCGCGTCAGCGGCATGTCCCGCACCCGCACGCCCAGCGCATGCGCCACCGCGTTGCCAATAGCCGCCGCCGTCGGCCCGAAGGTGCATTCCCCCATCCCGAGTGTCGGCAGATCCGGCGCATGTACGATCTCGGTCGCGATCTCCGGCACTTCCGAGAAGGTCATGATCGGGTAGCTCGCCCAATCGACCGAGGCGATGCCCTGGTCGTCGAACATCACCTGTTCCTTCAAGGTCATGCTGGCGGCGTGGATGATGCCGCCCTCCAGCTGGTTCATCGCGCCATCGGGGTTGATCACCAGCCCGGCATCGGCCGCGCACCAGACGCGGCGCAGGCGGATGTCCTGATCCACCTCCAATTCGACGGCGACGCAGGCATAGGCGGCTTTGTTCTTATAGCGGCTCCAGGCGAGGCCCAGGCCCTTGCCGGTCCCGACCGGGCCGCGATTGGCCCAATCGCAGCGGGCGGCGACGTTCTCGATCAGATGCCGGGCCCTTGGATCGGTCAGGATCGACAGCCGATAGGCAACCGGGTCCATCCCGGCGCGTTCGGCGAGTTCATCGACGAAGCATTCCATGGCGAAGACATTCGGCAGCGCCCCCAGCCCGCGCAGCGACGATGTGCGCACCGGTGTCGTCAGGCCGAGGTGATGGATGATCCGCTTCTGGGCGACATCATAGAAAGGTGTGCCGTTGCGGGTGCCGCCGCCGCCATTGGCTTCCGGCGGGTCGCCGGCGCGGGCCGGCGGCGGCTGGTTCGGCAGCGCCTCATGCGCCAGCATCACGCCGCCGAAAATCGGGCGTTGCACATGTGGGCCGGCCCAGACCTCGGTCGTCCAGTCCACCGGCTTGCCGGCGGCGTCCAGTTCGACCGCGATGCGGGTCTTGTGCGCGGTGGAGACGGGTTCGAAACCGAATTCCTCCTCCCGCCGCCATTGCACGCGGATGCAATGGCCGGGCATCTGCTGGGCGATGATGGCAGCGTCCAGCGCGGCGTCATCGGCGCCGTTATGGCCGTAGCAGCCGGCGCCATGGGCGTGGCGGATGGTCACATTCTCCCGCTTCAGGCCCAGAATATCGGCGACGCTGTTGCGCAGCGGGTAGACGCCCTGGGTATGCGACCACACCGACAGATGCCCGTCGCGGAATTCCGCCAGGCCGCAGGACGGCGCCATCGCGGCATGCGCGACATAGGGGCGGGAATAGAACGCTTCCACGACGGTACCAGAGACGGAGGCCGGGATCGGATCGCCGACATGGCGGTCGTCGCTGGGTTGGGTGACAAACCATTCCGCTTCCTGCTGCGCTTGTGTCAGGACGCGCGCGCCCTCCCACTTCGCATGCGCCGGGGCGGCCACGGCGGCGCGCTGGACGACGGTTTCATCCGTGCCCACGAAGGCCACGAAATTGGCCAGGCGGATGACCTTGAAATCCCCCTTCGCCGCGCGGCGCACCGCGGCTTCGTCGAACGAAACCAGCTCCGCGTTGCGCGATGGCTGGCGCAGCGCCCGCGCATGCAGCATGTCCGGGCGCACGATGTCATGGATGAAGGCGGCGCCGGAGACCTTGGCGATCAGGTCTTTACGCGGCACCGGCTGGCCGACGACCTTGTAGGCCGAGGCGGGTTTCGGCATCGCCGAACCCTCGATATCCGCCGCGAAATCGGCGTCGCTGACGAAGCTCCAGTAGTCGTGCCCCGTCGGCTGCGCATCCAGCAGGAAGGATCCGTCCTCGACCGAAAGATCAGCTGGGCTGCAATTCAGCCGCTGCGCCAGCCGGCCGAGCACCCGCTGGCGCAATTCCGCCGAGACCAGGCGGACGGAGCGTCCCGAAACCTCGATCGATTGCGACGAGCTGGTCGAACCCTCATCCGGCGCATCGGCGGTATCGCCGGACAGGATGTTGACGCAAGCGACGTCGATATCGAGTTCCTCGGCCGCGATCTGGGTGAGCGCGATCAGCACGCCCTGGCCGATTTCCACCTTGCCAACGGCCAGGCGCAGCGTCCGGTCGGCGTCGAATCGCAGCCATTTTTCCAGGCGGCGGTTGTTCTGAATGCTCAGCGGCAAAGGTTCGCTCATGACGCGGCTCCCTGAAGGATCATGGCCGCGGCTTTTTCAACCGCGCGGATGATGCGGGGATGGGCGCCGCAGCGGCAGAGATTGCCGTCCAAAGCGGCGGCGATTTCCGCCCGGCTGGGGGTGGGGTTGCGATCCAGCAGGGCTTTCGCACTGATCAGGATGCCCGACAGGCAATAGCCGCATTGGCCCGCCTGTTCTTCGAGGAACGCGATCTGCAGCGGGTGCGGCTTGTCGCCGGCGGCCAGTCCTTCGACCGTGGTGACGGCGCGCCCGGCGACGGAGCCGATCTCGCGGGAGCAGGCGTAGTCTGGTTTGCCGTCGATGAGGACCATGCAGCTGCCGCATTGTTCGAGGCCGCAGCCGTAGCGCGTGCCGCGGAGGTCGAGATGATTGCGCAACACATCGAGCAACGGCGTGGCGGCATCCGCCGTGGTGCTGACGGCGCGTCCGTTGACGGACAATGCGATGGTCATGGTGTCCCCTCTCGTGTTGGCGACACTCTGGCGGCGGCGGGCGTTTGGCTCAAGCCCCTTGGCGGCGGCTGGCCCCTATGGATCGACCGCGATGAATCGGGATGGCCGTTCCGCCTCATGCTGGAATGCCGCCGCCCGGGCCAGCATCTGCCGATCAGCGTCGGACAGACGGCCGGCTTCGCGGAGGTGGTCGGTCCAGCTTTCCATCGACCAGATCTCGATCCAGCCCTCGGGATGGGCCACGTCTTCATAGAGTTGCCAGAACTGCGCCCCGCTGCGGCCGCGCAGCAGCCGGACCTCCCGCATGATGGCCATGAAGGCGCCGCGCTCATCGGGGGTGACGCGGTAATGCACGGTCTCCATCACCCGCCCGTGGGCGTTCCGCAGCAGCGGCACGAGTTCGGCGGCGGGCGCTTCCGGGGTTAACGGGTTTTGGCCGGGTGGTGGCGCGGTGCCGGCGGTGATGGCTTCGATCCGGTAGCCGAGCGCGGCGACCGCGAGGGCGACTCCAAGCGCCGCGGCCAGGCCCAGCGTGACGGGCATGCCGATATGCCCGGCCAGCCAGCCCCAGGCGAACGACCCCAATGTCAGGGCGCCGTTCTGCGCCAGCTGGTAAATTGAGAGTGACCGCGCCCGCACCCAGGGCGGGCAGGCCAGCTGCGCGGCGGCCTGCATGGTGGCGTAAGCTGCGGTCCAGCCCACCCCGAACAGCAGCATGGCAAAGGCCGCGACCGCCCAGTGTTGCGCCGTGGCTAGCAGCGCGATGCCGGCGCAGGACGATAGCGTGCAAACCAGCACGGTCCGGCCCCGGCTGAACCGCGCCCGGGCAAAAGGCAGCAGCATGCCGGAGGTCACGCCCCCGATTCCCATCATGCCGAGGATCACGCCATACATGCCGGCGCCCAGCCCCAGCTCCTGGCGCACGAATAACGGCAGCATGGCCCAGGGGGCGGAGCAGGGGATCGAATAAGCGATGGTCCGCATCATCGCCGACCGGATCGCCGGGGTGTTGCGCACGAAGCGCACGCCGGCGCGCATGGCGGAGAGGAAATGCTCGCGCGGCAGACCCGTAAACCGCCGCGCGTCGCGCTTCCAGAGCACCAAGGCGGCGATGACGGCGGTGATGGAGGTCGCATAGAGGCTGAAGGCCAGGCTCGATCCGCCCAGCAGGATCAGGAACCCGGCCAAAGCCGGCCCGATGGCGCGGGTGAGGTTGTAGCCGATACCGTTCATGGCGATGGCCTGAACCAGGTCTTCGCGCGGGACGAGTTCGGGGACCACCGCGCTCCAGGCCGGGGCGGTCATGGCGGTGCCGATACCGATGGCGAAGGTCAGCGCCAGCAGCCAGGTGGCGGTCATGGCGCCGGAGATTGTCAGGATCGCCAGCAGGCTGGCCGCCAGGATGGTCCAGATCTGGGTGCCAATCAGGAACATGCGGCGATCGACGATATCGGCCAGGGCGCCGCCGGGCAAAGCCAGTAGGAAGACCGGCATGATGGTCGCCGCCTGCACCATCGAGACAATCAACGGATCGGGGGCGAGGCTGGTCATCAGCCAGCCGGCGCCGGTGTTTTGCAGCCAGGTCCCCAGCCACGCGACCACGCTCGCCAGCCAGAGTGAGCGGAAGGTCGCATGCCGCAACGGCACCAGAGCAGTCGGCAGGCGCATCAGTTTTTGGGCGGGAACAAGTGGGTCATCATGGCGCTTTGTATAGGGCGCAACCATGGCCATTGCATGGGAATTCCATGACGAAACAGAGGCGGCTGCAGCGTTGACACCGTCCGGCGCGGGGCGCTGAATCGCGGTGAGCAAAAGGGGCGGGTGTGATGAAAGTCTTCTGGAACCCGGTGCAACTGACCCATGCCCCGTCCTTCTTCCTGGTGCGGGGGCAGGTGCGCCGCAATTTTGAGGTGCCCGCGCGGGCAGAGGCCTTGCTGGCTGCCTGCCAGGAGATGGGCCTTGCGATCTCTGCCCCGCCGCCGGTCGATTTCGGGGCGTTGCTGGCGGTGCACGACCCCGACTACCTCCGCTTCCTGCGCGATGGCCATGACGCCTGGTCGGCGGTACCCGACACCGGGCCGGAAATGGTGGCCAATCACCACCCCACCCCTGACATGATCGCCTGCGGCGCCCGCCCGCCAGCCGGCATTGTCGGCCAGGTTGGCTGGTACACGGCCGACGCCGCCTGTCCCATCGGCCCGCAGACCTGGGCTTCGGCCTTTCATGCCGCGGCCGGAGCGGTGGCCGCCGCGGATGCCGCCGCGCGCGGGGCCAACGCCTATGCCCTGGCCCGCCCGCCGGGCCATCATACCTTCAAGGCCCGCGCCGGCGGGCATTGCTACATGAACAACGCCGCCATCGCCGCCGAACGCCTGCGCGCCAAAGGCGCGGAGCGGGTCGCGATCCTCGACATCGACAGCCATCACGGCAATGGCACCCAAAGCATCTTCTGGGATCGGCCGGACGTGCTGTTTGTCTCGGTGCATGGCGATCCCAATCACTATTACCCCTGGTTCACCGGCCACGCGGCGGAGCGTGGCGGTGGTGACGGCGCGGGTTGCAACCTCAATCTGCCGCTCGCCATCGGTTCGGGCGATGATCTCTGGTGGGACGCCGTGCGGGAGGGTGTCGCGGCCGCGCGCGCCTTTGGGGCGGAGGCGCTGGTGGTCAGCCTCGGCTTCGATGCCTCGGTTGATGAGCCGCTGAATGCGCTGTCGGTGACCGGGGACGGGTTCGCCCGGGCCGGGGAAGCGATCGGCGGCCTCGATCTGCCGACCGTCCTGGTGCAGGAAGGTGGCTATAACGTTGACGTGATTGGTGGGTTGCTGCGGCGGTTTTTGGCGGGCTTCGGCGGCTCATGAGTTCGTGCGCGCCTACCGGATTCGCAGATCGTGGAAACGATTTTCGTCTGTCGTGCTCTATATCGTCATGGCCCGGCTTGTCCCTACCGGATTCACAGATCGTGGG
>CAIUPC010000904.1 GCA_903900905.1 uncultured Acetobacteraceae bacterium | reverse complement strand
GGAGGGTTTCGTCATGAACGCACCGGTGAATTTCGACCCGGCCAGCCATGCCTGGTCCATACCGCTCGATCAGATCGACGTCAGTGACCCGAATCTCTTCGTCACTGACACCTACTACCCCTATTTCGAACGGCTGCGGCGGGAAGATCCCGTGCATTACCGCAAGGGTGGGAAGTATGGCGACTTTTGGTCGGTGACCAAATTCAAAGACATCATGACGGTGGAAACCCACCCGGAAATCTATTCCTCCGACGCCAAAAAAGGCGGCATCTCCATCACCGATCGGCCGATGGAATTCCGCCGATCCAGCTTTATTTCGATGGATCCGCCGCGGCATGACGAGCAGCGCAAGGTCGTCAGCCCGATCGTTGCGCCGGCCAATCTGCAGAACATGTCCGGCATCATCCGCGACCGCGTCTGTCGCGTTCTGGACGGCCTGCCGCGCAATGAGACGTTCGACTGGGTGGAGCGTGTCTCGATCGAACTGACCACGCTGATGCTGACCACGTTGTTCGGCTTCCCGGAAGAAGATCGGTCCAAGCTGACGTTCTGGTCCGATTGCGCCACCCAGGACGTCAACGCCGGCGGCATCGTGGATTCCGAGCAGAAGCGCCTGGAAATCCTGTCCGAAGCGCTGCGGGTGTTCACGGGCATGTGGCACGAACGTGCCGCCAAACCGCCGGGCTTCGATCTGATCTCCATGCTCGCGCATGGCGAGGCGACCAAAAATCTGGTCAATGATCCCGCCGAATTCCTCGGCAATCTGACCCTGCTGATTGTCGGCGGCAACGATACCACCCGCAATTCCATGAGCGGCGGGCTCTGGGCGCTGTGCAAGAACCCGGAAGAATACAAGAAGCTTTACGCCAACCCGGCTTTGGTCACGAGCGCGGTGCCGGAGATCATCCGCTGGCAATCCCCCATCGTGCACATGCGCCGCACCGCGCTGGCGGATACCGAGCTGGGCGGCAAGCAGATCAAGAAGGGCGACAAGGTCGTGATGTGGTACATTTCGGGCAACCGGGATGAGGACTCCATTGATCGTCCGAATGACTTCATCGTCGACCGTGCCCGCCCCCGCCATCATCTTTCGTTCGGATTCGGTGTGCATCGCTGTGTCGGTAACAGGCTGGCCGAAATGCAGCTGATCATCCTCTGGGAGGAGATCCTGAAGCGGTTCCCGATGATCGAGTTGGTGGAAGAGCCGAAGCGGCTTTACTCGAACTTCATCCACGGCATCACCGAGATGAAGGTGCGGATTCCCGGCTGATTGGTTTCGGACAGCCTGGCAGCAGCCTATCGGCGGGTAATCTCCGACAGGCGGAGGATGACGGCCCCTGCCCCGGTTCGGCTGGGGTAGGTGCGCACGCGCATCCTCCAGTGCTGCCGCGCTGCTTCGACTTCGGCCTCATAACCCGCACCTTTGTGGAACAGGCAGATGCCGCCCGGCGCCAGTGCCGGCACGGCTGAGGCCAGAAGCACAGGCAAAGCCGACACGCCACGCGCGGTGATCAGCGGCGCTGGTGGAATCCGAGAGTCTTCTATCCGCACCGCCTGCACCGCGGCCGGCGCGCCGGTGACGCGGATTGCCTCCCGCAGGAAGGCCGCCTTTTGCTTGTTGGATTCGAACAGATCGACATGCACCCCGGTGGCGAGGGCGATGATCAGCCCCGGAAACCCTGCGCCGGAGCCGATATCGATCGCCCGTGTCGTGCCCGGCTCAATCAGCGGCGCGGCCTGGAGCGAATCCTCCACATGCCGGGCCCAGAGGTCGTGGATATCCTGCCGGCTGATCAGGCTTTTGACGGCGGTCCATGCTGAGAGCAGCGCCTGCAGATCGTTCAGCTTCGCCGCGACGCGGGCCCCGCCTTCCCACTGATCGCCCATCACGCATCCACCCCCAAATGCCGGTGCATCAAAGCCGGATCCGCGCGCAGCGCTTCCGGCGCGCCGCTATAAACCACGCTGCCCTTCACCAACACCACCACCCTATCGGCCAGTGACAGGACGGCGGAGACGGTCTTGTCCACCACCAGCGTCGCCACGCCGGCTTCGCGCACCAGCTGGATAATGTGCCAGATTTCGTCGCGGATCAGAGGCGCCAGACCCTCCGTCGCCTCATCCAGAATCAGCAGGCGCGGATTGGTCATCAGCGCCCGGCCGATAGCCAGCATCTGCTGCTCCCCGCCCGACAGATGATTGCCCCGGTGCCTGGCGCGCTGGGCGAGGCGGGGGAACAGGGTCAGCACCCGCTCCTCCGTCCAGGCGACCTGGCCGTCGATACCGGGACGGGCGGCCAGATGCAGGTTCTCCATCACTGAAAGAGAGGCGAAGATGCCCCGCCCCTCCGGCACCGTCGCGATACCGGCGCGGGCGCGTTTGAAGGGCGGCATGCCCGCGATGTCAGTGCCATCCAGCATCACCGCGCCAGACCGGGCGGGGATCAGCCCGAGCAAAGCCCGGATCAACGTGGTCTTGCCCATGCCATTGCGGCCCATCAGGCCGATGGCCTCCCCCGGTTGGATAGCCAACTGGATATCCTGTAGTACCAGGCTGCTACCATAGCCGGCCGATAGCCTTCTGGCTTCCAGTAGGGGCATCATGTGGTGGTACCCCCTGGTTGGCCGGGAGCTAAAGCGGTCCCCAGCTCCGTCATCCCCGGGCTTGTCCCGGGGACCAGGGTTTCCGCCTGTGCCGCGCATGGTCCCCGGGACAAGCCCGGGGATGACGGAGGAAAACCGTTTCCCCTCACGACACACCATGTCCCAGATACGCGTCCCGCACTGCCGCCGAAGCCCGGATCTCCGCCGGGGTGCCATGCGCCAGCACGCGTCCGTCCACCATAACGGTCACGATATCGGCGACCGCGAAGACCACATCCATATCGTGCTCCACCAGCAGCACCGCATGCTCCCGCGCCAGATCGCGCATCAGCGCGGCGATAGGGGCGCCATCCTCCGCACCCATGCCGGCCAAAGGCTCGTCCAGCAGCAGGACACTGGGTTGGCCCGCCAAAGCGATCGCAATCTCCAGCGCCCGCTGCTGCCCGTGGCTGAGCGTCCGGGCCGTCAGACCCGCCACCGCATCCAGCCCCACCTGCCGCAGCGCCGCCTGGGCCGCCGCGATCGGGGCCACGGTCGTCGCGGCTTGCCGCAGTAGCGACCGGTTGGGCACCAACGCGGCCTGAGCAGCGAGGCGGGCATTCTCCAGCACCGTCATATCCAGCATCACATTGGTGCGCTGAAAGGTGCGGCCGATACCGGCATGGGCCCGCTGGGCGGCGGTGAAACCGGTGATGTCAGCGTTGTTCAGACGGATGGAGCCCTCGGTCGGTGGCAACTCCCCGGCCAGCAGGTTCACCAGCGTGCTCTTGCCCGCCCCGTTGGGCCCGATGACGGCGTGGAGTTGCCCGACCCGAAGCGTCAGCGATACATCGGACACCGCCAGCAGCCCCCCGAAGCGCCGGGACAGGCCGATAGCCTCCAACACCGCACTCATCGACGCAGCCCCGCCAGGCCGTTACGCAGCAGCAGCACGGCGGCGAGGATCACCGCGCCCTCGATCAACCGCTGGCGGGCGGTGATCAGTGGCCCCAGCTCCTCAATCAACGTCAACGCGAAAGCCCCCAGGATCGGCCCGTGCAGCGCGCCGATACCGCCGAGGACGATCATCAGCAGCGCTTCGGCCGAGCGGTGCCAACCCAGCAGGTCGGGGCTGACGAAAGCATCGGTCAGCGCCGCCATATGGCCCGCGACCCCTGCCAGCGCGCCGGCCAGGACGAAAGCCGCCAGCTTCAGGCGCTGCACGTCGTGGCCCGTGGCGCGCATGCGGTGCTCATTGGCGCGGATGCCCAGCAGCGCATGGCCGAACAAGGTCCGCATCAGCAGCCAGAGCCCGGCATACATCGCCCCCAGCACGCCGAGGTTCAGCAGCAGGAACACCATCGGCCGCTGCGCCTTGGTTACGGCCCAGATCAGGCCGGGGCGCTGGATGAACACCCCGTCCAGGCTGCCGCCCAGCGGCGTGTCATGGAACAGGAAGAACAGCATCTGCCCGAAGGCCAGGGTGGACATAAGAAAGAAGAAGCCCTTGGTCCGCAGCGCCAAGGGCCCGATCGCCAGCGCCGCGCCCCCCGCCGCCAATGCCGCCACCGGCAGCGACAGCAGCACGGAGGGCGGCCCGCCCAGCACCTGCGTCAGCAGATAGACCGAATAGGCCCCGAGCCCGAAGAACCCCGCATGCGCCAGGCTGACCAGCCCGGC
>CAIUPC010000903.1 GCA_903900905.1 uncultured Acetobacteraceae bacterium | reverse complement strand
AGGCCTTCAACCATTTCCTCGATCACATGGTCGAAGCGGATGCGGATGCGGTCACCCAGCAGTTGCACCGGCAGATGCCGGTTGCCGAGGTGCCAGGCGATGCGAACCAGTTCCCCGTCGTCATGCGCATGGATTTCCAGCAGCGGCTCCGGCCGGGCGCGGACGCGGACGATGCCGCCGTCCACCGGCAGTCCATCGCCATCTCGCAACCGGACCGCTTGCGGCAGGTCGATCAGCACATCCGAACCGCCTTCAGTCCGCAGCACAATCCGGCGGCGATGGCGGCGGTCGAAGTCGATCAGAACGTGATCGACCTCCCGCGCTGCGTCCCAGGTGCCGGCCGGAAGGACATGATCCGCGCGCATCAAAACAGGAAATACCGCTGCGCCATCGGCAGCACCGTCGCCGGCTCGCAGGTCAACAGCACGCCGTCGGCACGGACCTCGTAGGTTTCCGCATCGACCTCGATGTTGGGCATGGCGTTGTTGTGGATCATCGACGCCTTGCCAATGCCCGAGCGCGTGTTATTCACCGCCACCAACTGCCGGTGCAGGCCCAGCGACCGCCCCAAATCGGCATCCAGCGCGGCCTTCGAAACAAAGGTCAGGCAGCTCGCCTGCAAGGCCCGCCCGATCGCCCCGAACATCGGCCGGTAATGCACCGGCTGCGGCGTTGGGATGGAGGCATTGGGATCGCCCATCGGTGCGCAGGCGATCGATCCGCCCTTGATCACCAAATCCGGCTTCACCCCGAAAAACGCCGGCGACCACAACACCAGATCGGCCAATTTCCCCGCCTCGACCGAACCAATCTCATGCGCGAAACCTTGCGCGATAGCGGGGTTTATGGTATATTTTGAAACATAACGCTTCACCCGCGCATTGTCGTTGCGACCGCTGTCGCCGGGTAAAGATCCGCGCTGGGTCTTCATCTTATGCGCGGTCTGCCAGGTGCGAATGATCACCTCGCCAACGCGGCCCATGGCCTGGCTGTCCGACGACATCATGGAAAGCGCGCCGAGGTCGTGCAGAATGTCCTCGGCGGCGATGGTTTCCTTGCGGATGCGGCTTTCCGCGAAGGCAACGTCCTCGGGAATGGAACTGTCGAGGTGATGGCAGACCATCAGCATGTCCAGATGCTCATCCAGCGTGTTCGCGGTGTAGGGGCGGGTGGGATTGGTCGAGCTCGGCAGCACGTTCGGCAGGCCGGCGACCTTAATGATATCGGGGGCATGGCCGCCGCCCGCGCCCTCGGTATGGAAGGCGTGGATGGTGCGGCCCTTGAAGGCGGCGATGGTGTTTTCGACGAAGCCGGACTCGTTCAGCGTGTCGGTGTGGATCATCACCTGAACATCGTAACGATCTGCGACCGACAGGCAGTTGTCGATCGCGGCGGGCGTGGTGCCCCAATCCTCATGCAATTTCAGGCAAGATGCCCCGGCGCGGAGCATTTCCTCCAATGCCTGGGGTTGGGAGGCATTGCCCTTGCCGGCGAAAGCGAGGTTGACCGGCAATCCTTCTGCGGCTTGCAGCATGCGCGCGAGGTGCCAGGGCCCGGGCGTGCAGGTAGTCGCCGCGGTCCCCGTCGCTGGGCCGGTGCCGCCGCCCACCAATGTGGTGATGCCGGACGCGATGGCATCATCCACCTGCTGCGGGCAGATGAAATGAATATGGCTGTCGATGCCGCCGGCGGTGAGGATTTTTCCTTCGCCCGCGATGACCTCGGTGCCCGGACCGACGATGATATCGACGCCGGGCTGCACGTCGGGATTGCCGGCTTTGCCAATCCGGAAGATGCGCCCGTTGATCAGGCCGACATCGGCTTTGACGATGCCCCAATGATCGATGATCAGCGCGTTGGTGATGACGGTATCGACCGCCCCTTGCGCCTGGGAGAATTGCGACTGCCCCATGCCGTCGCGGATGACCTTGCCGCCGCCGAATTTGACCTCTTCGCCGTAGATGGTCAGGTCGCGCTCGACCTCAATGATCAGATCGGTATCTGCCAGGCGGACTCGGTCCCCGGTGGTGGGGCCGAACATGTCGGCATAAGCCGCGCGTGTGATGCGAGCCATAATGCGATTTCCTTTACGCCGCCGTCGCAGGCATATGTTGTTGCAGCCGGCCTCTGATTTCCATGGCAACGTCGGCCGTATCTCGTTTTCCAGTCCGCACGAAATCCCATCCGCGCAGTTGGACGGGCATCCCTGCGGGCACGCCCTTGCTATTCATCACCACGGGGACGATGGTCTTGCCGGCTGCGATCGCCGCGCCCACTTCTGACATGACATACGCGCTGGCGACCGCCGCTGGAGTCATCAGAACAATCACGACATCCGCGGCACTCATCACCTTGCGAAGATGGCTACCCCAGTCCATGCCCGCAGAAATGCTTTCATCCGTCCAAGCTTCGATGCCGGCAGCGCCCAGGGCGTCGCGCAGTTCTGTGGCAATCTTGTTGTCGTCGTGGGAATAGGAAAGGAACGCCTTAAAGGGTGGTTGCATGACCGATCCTCGCCTTCAGTTCCACCAGATAGTGGTCGAATTCGTTGAGCTGACGTTCGATGGTTCCGGTCAACGCACCATCCCCACCGGATTCCGCCAGATCGCGTTTTGTCATGCCGTGGAATATCGGCACGACGCGCTTCCGGTTCAATCGCATCACGCCCACCTCCATCCAAACCCAGGCCCGACTTTTGGAAAACGGCGTGAACAGGACCACGAGTTCGTTTGCTTGCTCCAGCAGACCCGAAAGCCGCTCCGTCACGTCGTCGCCCGACTCCAGATCGTACGCGTCGATCAGCACCTCGGCGCCGCATTCGCCGATACATCGTGCCATCTGACGAGCAATCCATGAATCGTGCGATCCGTGCGACACGAAAATTTTCATCTGTTCGGGACCACGCGGCTAATCCAGAGCCCCAGTCACAATACCTCGGAACCCGTAAACACGGCGAGTACCACGATAGGGGATCAGGGTGACGTCGCGGGTCTGCCCGGGCTCAAACCGCACAGCGGTGCCGGCGGCGATGTCCAGGCGCTGGCCGCGCGCGGCGTCACGATCGAAGGACAGCGCACCGTTGGTTTCGGCGAAATGGTAGTGGCTGCCGACCTGAATGGGGCGGTCGCCGGTGTTGGCGACGGTGAGGGTGGTGCGGGTCAGGCCGACATTGAGTTCGATGTCGCCGGGTTCGGGGAGGAGTTCGCCTGGGATCATGGATTGTGCCCTCGTTCGTCGATTGAGCGTAGCAAATCATGTGCCAGCGCGCGAGAGTGATTGTCGCAGTTGTATATGTTAGCTATATACATGGGATGGATATCCTGGAACGTGCCGAGGGGTTCGAATGGGATGATGGCAACCGCCGCAAAAGCGCGGACAAGCACGATGTCACGCCGGACGAGGCACAGCAGGTCTTCAGCAACGAGCCGCTGCTGCTGATGGACGATAGGATGCATAGCGGCCACGAACCACGCTTCCATGCTTACGGACAGACCAACGCGGGTCGGTTGTTGCAGATCAGTTTCACATTGCGCGATGGCGGCCGGACGATCCGCGTGATCTCGAGCCGGCCGATGAGCAGACGGGAAAGAGAACGCTATGCCGACGAATCTTAAACCGGTTCCCCGCTTCGAAACCGAGGCCGAGGAGCGTGCGTTTTGGGAAACCCACGATACGGCCGATTTTTTCGATCTAAGCCAGGCCCGGCGGGTCAAGTTCCCGAACCTGAAACCGTCGACGAAAACAATTTCCCTGCGATTGCCGGAAGGAATGCTGGCTGACATCAAGATCGCCGCCAACCGGCAGGACGTGCCGTATCAATCGCTGATTAAAATCTGGCTGGCCGAGAAGGTGGAGCAGCAACGCCAGCGGGTCCGAGGCCCGATTCAGTGACGTCTATCTGATCGGCTCATGCACCGTCACCAGCTTCGTGCCATCCGGGAACGTCGCCTCCACCTGAACATCGTGGATCATCTCCGCGATGCCCTCCATCACCTGATCGCGGGTGATCACATGCGCCCCGGCCTCCATCAAATCGGCGACCGAGCGCCCATCGCGGGCGCCTTCGACCACGAAATCGGTGATCAGGGCCACCGCCTCGGGGTGGTTCAGCTTCACGCCGCGGTCCAGCCGCCGGCGGGCCACGATCGCGGCCATGCTGATGAGAAGTTTGTCCTTCTCGCGGGGGGTCAGGTTCATCCCAAAAGCCTTCTCAACAGAGCCAAACGCGGGGCAACGGACGCGGCGCCCGGATCACCGACACAGCGGCGGCCACGCCCAGGCGCAGCAGCGCGCTATCGGGGGCCAGTATACGCGCGACCAGCATCCCGTTCCATGCGCTGACGCCGGCCTCCCCGGTGAAATCCAGCAGGGCGTCGCGGACGGGGTCGATCATCGCCTCAGCATTCTCCGCGACATGCAGCACGGTGGCCATCGCGCGGGCCCCTTTGCCGGCGGCGGTGCGGCGCAAGGTGGTCTCCACATCGCCATCCATCCGGATGGTATCGTGCAGCAGCCACGCGCCGCCGCGGCGCACGCGCAGACCATCGCGGAGCCAGGCGTTCCGCACCGTCTCCCCCATCGCGGTGCGGCCGAAGACCAGGGCTTCGACGCCCAGGAACCAGGCATCGGGGGCCAAATCGATCTCCAGCTGGCGATCCAGTGCGCAGTTGTCGAACAGGATGGTCTCCTGCGGCAGCCATTCGGCGGCAGCGCCAGGCGCGACGTTGATCTGGGTGCGCACGAAGGACGGCAAACCATCGGCCGGGGCGCGGTAGAACCGCTCCGCCGCCTGCGCCGACATCGTCGCGCGGGCACCGGGGCCAACGCTAAAGACCGTGGACAGCCGATCGCCGCTGGCGACGCCGCCGGAGGTGTTCAGGGTCGTGGCATCGGCCCAGCCGGCGGTCACCGGCCGTGGGAAGCGCGCCTTCAGACAGCCCGCCTGACGCAGAGTGTCGAGGACCGTGGCCTCCCCGCGCCGTTTGAACGACACGACGAGCTCGCCGACGGCGCGCTGCAGTTTAGACGGAAAGGCGCCGTCGTACATCGGCTTCGTCCAGTTCCTCCCGGCGCCCGGAGAGCACAATGTCCCCGCGATCCATGACCGCGATGGTTTGTGCCAGCTCCTTGGCAAAATCGAAATATTGTTCGACCAGCAAGATGGCCATCTCGCCGCGCGACCGCAACAGGTCGATCACGCGGCCGATATCCTTGATGATGCTGGGTTGGATGCCCTCTGTCGGCTCATCGAGCACGATCAGGCGCGGCTTCATGACCAAAGCGCGGGCAATGGCGAGCTGCTGCTGCTGCCCGCCGGACAGATCGCCGCCGCGCCGGCCGAGCATGGTCTTCAGGACCGGGAACAGGTCGAAGATCTCGTCCGGCACCCGGCGTTGGCCACGGGGCAGGACGGCGAAGCCGGTTTCCAGGTTTTCCTTCACGGTCAGCAGCGGGAACACGTCGCGGCCCTGCGGCACCCAGGCGATGCCGCGTTTGGCGCGCTCGTAGATGGGGAGGCGGGTGATGTCCTCGCCCTCCCATCTGATGGTGCCGGCGGAGACGGGATGCGCGCCGGTGATGGCGCGCAGCAGGGAGGTCTTGCCGACCCCGTTGCGGCCGAGAAGGCAGGTGACCGCGCCCGGTTCGGCGGTGATGGAGACCTGCCGCAGCGCGATGGCCGCGCCGTAGTGGAGGTCGATGTGGTCGACGTTCAGCATGGGGGGAGGGTCCGGGGTGTTGACCCGTGGGTGGCACTCGATCCCGTCATGCCGACGCAGGTCGGCATCCACGCCTTT
>CAIUPC010000902.1 GCA_903900905.1 uncultured Acetobacteraceae bacterium | reverse complement strand
CGCCCCCGGATCGCCGCCGCCCGCGCCACCACCGTCCGCGCCCGGTTCACCACCGGCACGTCGATCATCGCGCCCTCGAACTGCACCGCGCCCAGACCCTTGGCATAGGCGTCATCGTAAGCCGCGATCATCTTCTCCGCCTTGGCCACTTCCGCCGGATCGGGGGAGAACTCGTCGTTCAGCACCTGCACCTGCAAGGGATGCACCGCGCTCGCGCACATGAAGCCCAGCCGGCGGGACCGGCGGACGATGGCGCGGAACGCCTCCTGATCGCGGAAATCGGCGATGGAGCCGACGAAGCCCATCGGCATGATGCCGGCGGCACGAGCGGCGAAGATGGTGTGCTGCTTGGGGTAGAACAGCCCTTCCGGGTCGGACTGCATGCCAACATCGGCAGCGAAATCCTCCGACCCCAGGCTGATGCCGACGATGCGCTGATGGCATTTGGCGATATCGGCGATGCGGAAGAAGCCGACCGCGGTTTCCACCAGAACGATGAACTTGATCTTGCCGGCGGGCAGGCCGCGTTCGGCTTCCAGCTCGTCGACCATCTCGGCGACGGCGTGAACATGCTCGGGGCTGTCGACCTTGGTCAGCATCAGCGCGGCAACGCCAGGGATGACCGCGGCCTCGATATCGCGCACCAGCATGCGCCAGGGGCGGTTCACCCGCACCACGACATCGGCGCCATTGCGGTTCACCTGCGGGATGGCATCCGCGATCAGGGTCCGCGCCAGGTCTTTCTGGGACGGGGCGACCGCGTCCTCCAGGTCCAGAATGATCGCATCAGCGCCCTTGTCGGCGCCGGTGCGGACGAATTTCTCCGCCGTCACCGGGACGAACATCAACGAGCGCCAAACAGGTAGATCGTCACGCATGGTCAGGATTCCTTCATCACGCCAGCGGCAACGAGCGCGGCCATCCGCGCGGCGTCCAACCCCAGGCTTCCCAGAATTTCGGCATTATGCTGCCCCAGAGACGGCGCCGCGGAGCGCAGCCGCCCCGGCGTTTCCGACAGGCGGGGGATGATATTGTGCATCAGGACCGAGCCGGCTTCCTCGTCCGGCGCCTCCACCAGCACGCCCCGCGCATGCACATGCGGGTCCGCGATCAGCTGATCGATCTCATAGACCGGGATGGCCGTCACCTCGGCCGCTTCGAACACCGCCATATTCTCGGCCAGGGTCCGGGCCTTGATCCAATCCGCCACGATGCCGTCGCATTCATCGATATTGCGCACGCGATCGGTATTGGTGCGGAATTTCGGATCGTCGATCATGTCGGCGCGGCCAATGGCGCGGAACACCCGCTCCGCCATCTGCTGAATGGACGCCGAAATAGCGATGAACCGCCCATCGCTCGTCTCATACACATTCCGCGGCGAGGTCGTCAGTGATCGGCTGCCTGTGCGCGCCGGCTTCTCGCCGCTGACGGTGTACATCGCCGCTTCCGGGCCAAGGACAGAAATCATCGGTTCCAGCAGCGGAAGATCAATGATCTGGCCCTTGCCGCCCCGCTCGACAACGCGCAGCGCCACCATGATGGCGTAAGCGCCGTACAGGCCGGAGATCATGTCCGCCATCGCCAGCGGCGGCAGCACCGGCGGCCGATCGCCGAAGCCGTTCTTGGCTGCGAAGCCCGACATCGCCTCCACCAGCGTGCCGAAGCCGGGACGATCGCGATACGGGCCGTCCTGGCCGAAGCCGGTGATGCGCACGATGATCAGCTTCGGATTGCGGGCATGCAGCACATCCGGGCCCATCCCCATCTCTTCCAGCGTGCCGGGCCGGTAATTCTCGATCAGGATATCGGCGGTCGCCAGCAGATCGAGCAGCACATCCCGCCCGGCCTGCGGGCGCAGGTTGATCGCCAGGCTCTTCTTATTGCGGGCGTAGACCTTCCAATGCAGCGACAGACCCTTGGTGCGCCAGGCGCGCAGGGGGTCACCGACCTTGGGATCCTCGATCTTGATCACCTCCGCCCCCTGATCGGCCAATTGCAGGCTGACCATGTTGCCGGCGACGAGGCGGGACATATCCACGACTCGGATGCCGGACAGGGGAACGGGGGCGTCGGGGGCGAACTCTATGCGCGGTATCATTGTCTGCTCTCTTGGTGTGTGCCAGTTTCCCGCCAGATGCCGGTGGCCCGCAAGGGCTGAAACGGGAACTGCCGAAAGGCGGCTGCCCCCGCAACTGTAAGCGACGAGCCAGGCCCAACATGCCATTGCCCCGAACCGGGGTGAGAAGGCGGGCTGAAGCACAGACTCGCGAGCCAGGAGACCGGCCGGCATCGAGACTGCGCGCGCGCGACGGGCGGGGTGCACCGGGGCAGCGGGGAGAAACCCGCATGCGAGCTGTCGGCATTGTGTCGATAGGAGAAACCGCATGCGCAAACTCAGCGCGCTGCTGGCGATGACGATCTGTATCCCCGCGCTCGCCGCGGAAACCGTAACCGAACTGCCCGACCTGGTTGTGACCGCCACCCGCATCCCAACGCCCATCACCGATATCGCCGCCGGCGTCACGGTCATCGACCGCGCGACCCTGCACGAGCGCGGCTATAATTCGCTGACCGAGGCGCTTCAGGCGGTTCCAGGCCTGCGCCTCAGCGCCGCTGGCGGCCAAGGTGGTCAGGCCAGCGTGTTCGTGCGCGGCACCAACTCCAACCACCTCCTGGTGTTGCGCGATGGCATGCCGATCAATGATGCGGCTTCAGCGAATGGGGGCTTCGATTTCGGGCTGGATACGCTGTCGGATATCGAGCGGATTGAGATCGTGCGCGGACCGATGGCCGCGCTTTACGGCTCCGGCGCCATTGGCGGGGTGATCAACCTGATTTCCCTGCGCGGCACCGAGCCAGGCCCGCATGTGATCGTTGATCTCGCCGGCGGCTATCCCGAGCAGGTCCGCGGCGCCATCAGCGCCACGGGGACCGATGGCCGGTTTGACTACGCGCTGACGGCGGAGAGCCAGTCGCAGCGCGGCTTCGACAGCACCCCGCAGCGGATGAAAACCTACACCGGGACGCCGGATGGGTATCGGGACCGAATCGCGTCCGCCAATCTGGGCTTCACCCCGGTCGAGGGCACCCGGATCTCGCTGTTTCTGCGCGGGCGCAGCGCCACGTTCGGGCTGACCCCGCTCGGTTCGGCGTTCGACAATGCCAGCACGTCGGCCACCGCCGAGTCCGTGCTGGGGCGGATCGGGGTGACATCGGCGCTGTTTGACGGGCTGCTCGATACCAGCCTGTTCCTGGGCGGGCTGCACGAGGACCGCCACGACAAGCAACCGCTTAACCCGCTCGATCCCGCCATGGTGTCGTGGGACGACCGTTACCACGCGACGCGGGTCGATACGCAGTGGAACAATACCCTGCATCTGGACCGGTTCATCAAGGGCGCGGCGCTGTCCGCCACCAGCCTGACCTTTGGGTTCCAGCATCTGGTGGATTCGATCTCGACCCGCACCGGTTATCTGTCGAGCGACCCGGTGTTTGGCCCGTTCAACAGCTTTGGTGCCGCGCGCGCCTCCATGACCAGCGACGCGTTCCATGCCGGACTCCAGACCACGCTCTGGGATCGGCTCACCGTCACGGGGCAAATCCGGCAGGATTGGATCGACACCAACGCGCCCTTCACCTGGCGGCTGGGCGGGGCGGTGAAGGTGCCGGAGCTCGCGACGCATTTCAAAGCGGCTTACGGCACCAGCTTCCGCGCTGCCTCGCTTTATGACCGGTTTGGGGTCGAGACCGACACTTATGGCCAGTATTTTGGCAACCCCAACCTGAAACCGGAAAGCGCCCAGGGGTGGGAGCTGGGCTTCACCACCACGCTGCCGGCTTACGGTCAGCCAGACTTCGTGAGCTTTGGCACCACCTACTTCAACCAGCAGACGCAGAACCTGATTCTGCCGATATCCTATGCGACGTATAATTCGGTGACCAATATTGGTTCGGCGCATGTGCAGGGGTTTGAGAGCGCGTTGGCCCTGCATCCCGCCGCCTGGCTGACGCTGCGGCTGACGCACACCTACACGGATGCGCAGGACGCCGACGCTGGCACGCGGCTGCTACGCCGACCACAGCACAGCGGCTCGGTCGGGGCGACGATCCGGCCGGTGGAACGGCTGACGATCGCGCCGGAGGTGACCTATACCGGCGCCTTCCGGGATTACCTGACCTTCAATGACGGGTCCTTTTCATCGGGTCCCGGCACCTCGCAGCAGGGCCTGATCGCCAATCTGGCGGTGCGTTACGAGGTCACGGAGGTGGTGCAGCTGTACGCGACCGGGCGGAACCTGTTCGGGTCGCGGTTCGAGCCGGTGAATGGCTTCCAGACGCCGGGGACGAGCGTGGTCGTGGGGGTGCGGATGCGGTTGTACTGAGGCAATAGGAATATTCCAGGCTCTCAAGGGCTCGACCGCAGCCAAACGTGGTTTCGAAAACCGATAGGGGTAGGGAAGGCTCCCGCCTCCCCTCCCTCCGAACCGTGCGTGCGGTTCTCCCGCACACGGCTCTCCAGTCGCTGGT
>CAIUPC010000901.1 GCA_903900905.1 uncultured Acetobacteraceae bacterium | reverse complement strand
GGGCTTGTCCCGGGGACCAAGGTTTCCGCTTGTACCGCGATTAGTCCCCGGGACACGCCCGGGGATGACGCGGAAGGGAGGCCATCGCCTCTAATTTAACGCCTATGCCGCTGGAGGCTACGGGGAACGGGTATCTCCCTGAAGGAAATATCTTTTCCGCCGGCCATCATTTTGCTGTTTATTCGCACCAATATCACGATACAGCACGGCCATTGCGCGGCCTGAACCGCATCGGGTGTGATCAGGTCAGCGCGTCGCGCCCCATATCCAGGTATTTCTCCCGCCGCTGCGCCCGCAGCATCGCCGGGTCCAGCCCCAACAGCGGCGTCAGCGCGTCCCACACGGCCGCATTCACCATCTGCATCGTGGCGGCGGGATCGCGCTGGGCGCCGCCCATCGGCTCCGGCACCACGTCATCGATCAGCTTCAGGCGCCGCAGGTCCTCGGCCGTCAGGCGCAGCGCTTCCGCCGCCGTCGCCGCCTGCGCCGGGTCGCGCCACAGGATGGAGGCGCAGCCTTCCGGCGAAATCACCGAATAGATCGCGTGCTCAAGCATCAGCACCCGATCACCCGCCGCCAGCGCGATGGCGCCGCCCGAGCCGCCTTCACCGATAATGGTCGCGACCAGCGGTACCGGCGCGTCCAGACAGGCCTCAATGGACCGGGCGATGGCTTCGGCCTGACCACGCGCCTCGGCCTCGATTCCGGGGAATGCGCCGGAGGTATCGACGAAGCTGAGCACCGGCAGCTTGAACCGGCCGGCCAGTTCGATCAGGCGGCGGGCTTTGCGATAGCCCTCCGGCCGCGCCATGCCGAAATTGTGCTTCACCCGGGTTTCAGTATCCGAGCCTTTCTCGGTGCCCAGAACCACGACGGAATGGCCATGGAAGCGCCCGATCCCGCCGATAACAGCCGGGTCCTCCGCGAAAGCACGGTCGCCGGCGAGCGGGGTGAAATCGGTGATCAGCGCGCCGATATAGTCCTTGGCCTTGGGCCGCTCCGGATGACGCGCGACCTGCGCCTTCTGCCAGGGGGTCAATTTCGCATAGACCGTCCGCAGCTGCCGTTCGGCGGCG
This sequence comes from uncultured Acetobacteraceae bacterium, assembly GCA_903900905.1. Classification (GTDB taxonomy): domain Bacteria; phylum Pseudomonadota; class Alphaproteobacteria; order Acetobacterales; family Acetobacteraceae; genus Rhodopila. The sequence continues at coordinate 4,270 of CAIUPC010000901.1, read as the reverse complement.
GCGGTCAGTTTGCTCACCTCATCAGCGAGGTTCAGACCATCGGGCTCCGACATACGGCGGAGTTCCTCGATCTTACCTTCGAGTTCGGCGATGGGTTTTTCGAAGTCCAGGTAATGGCGCATAGGCCGGGGCCTTTAGCACATTTCCGCGTTGCGGGAAGAACCCGCCTGCACCGCCAGCGTGTGATCGCATCGGGATGGGCCCGCGGCGGTCTGCCTCTCCCCCCTCCCCGTCATCCCCGGGCTTGTCCCGGGGACCAAGGTTTCCGCCGGTGCCGCGATGGGTCCCCGGGACAAGCCCGGGGATGACGGCGAAGAGAGTCTGTTGCCGCTAATGTTAGCGCCTATGGGGACAAGCCCGGGGATGACGGTATGGGACGAGCGGCCGCCAGCGGGTGATGGGCCTCGATCAGGCGTTGCAGCCGCTCCGCCAACACATGCGTGTAAATCTGGGTGGTCGCGATATCCGCATGGCCCAGCAGCACCTGCAACGTCCGCAGATCCGCCCCGCGCGCCAGCATGTGCGACGCGAAGGAGTGGCGCAGCACATGCGGCGAGACCCGTTCCGGATCGAGGCCGGCATCCAGCGCCACCAGCTTGAGCAGCTTGAAAAAGCCCTGCCGGGTCATCGGCAGCCGCGGATCGCGGCCGGGAAACAGCCAGCGGCCGCGCTTGTCGGCCCCCGCCACCATCGTCGCGGCGGCATCTTTGGCGGCGTCGGACAATGGCACCACGCGCTCTTTGCCGCCCTTGCCCTTGATCATCAGCAGCACCGCATCGCCGCTGAGCGCTGTGCGCGGCAGCGACAGCAACTCCGACACCCGCATGCCGCTGGCATAGAGGATCTCCAGCGCCGCATGCGCCAGCACGCCCGGCCGACCAGGACGGCGCGGCGCGGCCTCCAGCAGGGCATCGACCTCCGACTCGGTCAGATATTTCGGCAGCGAGATCGGCAGGCGCGGCGTATCGAGCAGCGTCGTGGGATCGTCGGTCCGCACGCCCTCCCGCAGCAGGAACCGATGAAACTGCCGCAACGCCGAGAGCCGCCGCGCGGCGGTGCGCGCCGACAGGCCGATGGCCTGGAGACTGCCCATATAGGCCTGCACCGTCGCCGCATCGGCCTTCGCGACCGCGACGCCGTGCTGGTTGGTAAAAGCCGCGAAATCGCCGAGATCCAACTCATAGGCCAGGCGCGTGTTGCGCGCCGAACCCCGCTCGGCCGCCAGCATCTCCAGGAACGCCTCGACATGCCTGTCGGCGGTGACCGCCAAGTCAGCGGGCCTGGAACTTATCGTTCGGGAGGGTCTTCTCGACCGGGTGCGTTTTTGGCTCCGGCGGGAAGGCGCCGAGGAACACAAAACCGCCGGCGGACAGAATCAGCCCCACCGCGAGCACGATCAGAATGATGCGGGCCATGGGTGCGACGGCGCTCCTGCATTGCGGCTGGCCATCATGGCCTGCCAATACGGGCCTGTGCTAGCCTTGGGGACCATGACACGCAACACCGTCCTGCGGGAGCCTGCTCCCCTGCCTGAAACCCTTGTCCTCCCGTCACTCGGCCGCCGATCGGTGGTGCTGGTGGGGTTGATGGGGGCCGGGAAAACCTCGATTGGACGGCGACTCGCCGCCCGGCTGGGATTGCCATTCCGCGACGCCGATGCCGAGATCGAGCTGGCGGCCGGCTGCACCATCCCTGAAATTTTCGCCCGCTACGGCGAACCGGCGTTTCGCGACGGCGAACGCCGGGTGATCCAGCGCCTGCTGGCCGGCGATCCGATGGTGCTGGCCTTTGGCGGCGGCGCCTTCATGGATGCCAGCACGCGCGCCGCGACCCGCGCCGACGCGGTGTCCGTCTGGCTGCGCTGCCCGGTCAGCACCCTGATCCGCCGCGTTGCCAGCCGCGACAACCGGCCCCTACTGGCCAATGGCGACCGGGAGGAGACGCTGCGCCGTCTGACCGAAATCCGAAACCCTGTTTATGCGGAGGCCGACGTGATCGTCGACTGCGGCGATGAATCGCCTGATTACACCACTGGCGCCGTGCTCGATTCGCTGGCCGCCTGGTCCCCGCCGCGGCGGCTGTCGGTGACATTGTCCACCTGCGCCTATGACGTGGTTATCGGCGACAATCTGCTGGCCCGCGCCGGCGCGCTGCTGGCACCCGTGTTGCCGCAAAAGCGCGCCGTCGTTGTCACCGACAAGGCCGTCGCCGCGCTGCATCTGGACACGCTGATGGCGGGCCTGGCGGAGACCGGCTTCACCGCGACCCCGATCATCATCGACGGCGGCGAGGCGTCGAAGAACCTCGAAACCTGGCAATCCGTGGTCAGCCAGATGCTGGAAGCGCGGGTTGAGCGGCGCACCGCCGTCATCGCGCTCGGCGGGGGCGTTGTCGGCGACCTCGCCGGATTCGCGGCGGCCACCACGCTGCGCGGCCTGCCCTTCGTGCAGATCCCGACCACGCTGCTGTCGCAGGTCGATAGCTCCGTTGGCGGCAAGACCGGGGTGAATACGCCATTCGGCAAGAACCTCGTCGGCGCCTTCTACCAGCCGCGCGCGGTGCTGGCCGATACTGGCACGCTCGCCACCCTGCCGCCCCGCGAACTCCGCGCCGGCTACGCCGAAATCGCCAAGGCCGGCATGATCGGTGATCCCGGCTTCTTCGCCTGGTGTGAGCAGAATGGCGCGGCGGTTGTCGGCGGCGACCGCGACGCCCAGGCCGAGGCCATCAAACGCGCCTGCGCCTTCAAAGCCGCCGTCGTCGGTGATGACGAACGCGAGGAAAAGCCCAATGACGGCCGCGCGCTACTGAACCTTGGCCACACTTTCGGCCACGCGTTGGAGGCCGACTATGGCTACGACGGCGGTCTGCTGCATGGCGAGGGCGTGGCGGTTGGCCTGGGCCTGGCGTTCAAGTTGTCGGCGCGCCTGGGGCACTGCTCTTATGAGGACGCCGAACGGGTGATATCGCACATCGCCTCGGTCGGGATGGCCGCGGATTTGCGCATGCTGAACCGCCGCTTCTCCGCCGCGACGCTGATTTCGCACATGCGCCGGGACAAGAAGATGCGCGACGGCGCGCTGCACTTCGTGCTGGCCCGCGGTATTGGCCAGGCCTTCACGTCCAGCGATGTGCCGGCCGACGCGGTGGAGGGGCTGCTGCGGGATGAAGGCTGTGGGGCTTAGGATCCAAGGTCCCACATGTTGACCAGCCGGTGCCACCGCCAAAGCCCCGTCACGCCGACGGAGGCCGGCATCCATGGCTTTACCGCTTCGAACACACAGAAGGCGTGGATACCGACCTCCGCCGGTATGACGGCGTTGCGCCACGGTCAGTGAATCATTGTCAACGCGGGCTGATGTGAGACACGCCATGGCGATCCAACCCTCTCCCGGCGCTGGAACCGATCAATCCCACCGGGCCGTCATCAGCTATGCACTGGCGCTTCTGCTGGGTCTCAGCCTCGCGGCCTGGGTGTTTCCGCTCGCCTTCCTGTTTCCCGGCGCGCCCGCCTTCGCCCCGTTCATCGAAGGCGACATGGCGCAGCATGTCGTTGGCCAGCGCTATTTCATCGCCGATAGTTGGCGCTGGCCGCTGTTGGTGGTGCCGTCCCTGGGGGCACCGGATGGGGTGAATATCGGCCTGACGGACTCGATCCCGCTCTTGGCCCTGATCCTGAAAGCCCTCGCCGCCTGGCTGCCGCCGGGCTTTCACGGCATCGGCCTGTGGTACGGTATCGCCTGGACCTTGCAACCCATCGCCGCGGTCTGGTGCCTCCGCGCCGCCGGGGAGCGGCGGGTGCTGCCGGCGCTGTGCATGGCGGTGCTGGCGGTCAGCATTCCCGCCTGGTGGAACCGCTTCACCCATGCGGCCCTGACCGGGCATTTCCTGATCCTGTTCACGCTGGGCACCTACCTGCTGCTGGTCCGCCACGGCACCGTCCGGCGCTGGTGCGGGGCGGCGGCGCTGCTCGGGGCGACCATCCTGGTGCATCCCTATCTGATGCTGATGAACGCGGCCGTTCTCGCCGCCGTCCCCGTCACATTGCTGCTGCGCCGCGACCGTGGCCGTGGCTGGCGCCCCGCCGCGCTCGGCACCGGCCTGATGCTGCTGGGCGCGCTGCTGTTGCTGTGGAGCCTCGGCTATCTCGGCACCACGGGCGAGGGCGGGTTCGGGCGCTATGCGATGAACCTGCTCTCCCCCATCTGGCCGTCCGGGTCCTGGCTGCTGGGCCGCGATCTGATGAAGATCCACGCCGCCAATGTCAGCG
>CAIUPC010000900.1 GCA_903900905.1 uncultured Acetobacteraceae bacterium | reverse complement strand
GGCACTGTGCGGGCGGGGTTGGCCCGGACAAGCCGGGCCATGACGGTTTAGCCAGATAGCGATCGGTCAATGGTTTGGGCAGCTGGTATCAGTCACGCTGACGATTTTCGAACCACCGGCATCGCCCATCTTTGGAGCGGAAGATCCCTAACTACGCCGGGGACGCGCCGGCGCCGCGGCCTTTGGGCTGGCAGTCTTCGGGCCAGCGGTCTTGGGCACCGGCGGCAGGTCCTCTTCCAGGATGGTCATCGTCAGAGAATACGACGTCTCACCGTCGTCGACGTCCTTGTGCAGGGTGCCGACAATCTCTTCCTTGACCGAGACCTCAACCGACAGCCCCTTCCGCATCGGCGGCACGATCGTGATCTGATCCGTGCCAAACAGGCGGCGGAGGTAGGTCTGGACGCGGTCAATATCGACAGGGGTCATTTTCAATCACTCACGATCGGTCTTGGTATGATCAACTCACGGCAGCGATGATGCTGTCCGCGTCTTCCGCCAGCAACAGACGGTCACGCAGCAACGCGCGCGTCACCTGGACGACCGACTCCGCATAGGCTCCGGCGGTTCCATATAGTTCGGCCAGCGACGGCCGGGAATCCCCCTCGGCCGCGGTTTCCGCGAACGCCAGGAACGTCCCATCCCGATCGGCCAGTTCTCCGGCGGGATAGGGCTCTTGGTAAAGGTTCCAGCCGGTGAAGGTGCCGCGTGGCACCGCGATAGCGGGAAGGCGGATTCCCGCCCGTTCATTCCCATCCGGCCCGACCTGCGGCACCAGCGCGCCATAGCACTGGCCCGCTGGCAGCGGCTGCGTCCAATCCGGGAGGGGCGCGACATCATTGGCGGCCTTTGGCGGCGTCAGACCCGGCACGGACGGGAACGCAACCGCCGCGGCCGGCACCAGCGTGCCATCAGCGATCGCGGGCAGACGACTCGCCGGAGGCAGTCGATCGAAGGCCACCCATTCATCCAGCGCCACCAGCAGCGCCCGCACCGCGGCCATTGGATCGTGCCAATTGCGCGGGTTCACGCAGGGCCCCGCATCGCGCGGCATGCCCGCCTTGCCGCCATGCTGGGTGCCCGCCACAAAGAACGCGCGCACGGTATCCGGCAAGGCCACATCCCGCGTGCCAGGCGCATCGGTGTGCAGCAGCGAGGCGCCTTTTTGCCAATACTCGGTGGAGGTATTGGTCTCGATCAGTTTGGGATCGCTGGCATCGCCGCGCAGCAACGCCCCCGACTGCCCGGTGATCGGATCGTCCATCGGCGTGGAGGAGAAGGGGAAGGCGACTTCGGGGAAGTCGTGATCCTCATGCCAGGTGCGGGTGCGGAAGGGCTGCGCGAAGGCCGTGTTGTGGAACATGCGGCCAATGCCGGCCACGTGGGAAAACACGCCGTCAAACACGCGAGCCCCGGTTTCATCGGCATTGAAGCCCTGGGCGATATGATCGCGCAGATAGCGCCCGGCCTGGGAAATGCCAAACGCCAATGTGTGGCTGATGGGGCGGCCAATCATCTCCGCTCCATGGCGGCGGAGATGGCTGACCAGGTCCCGCGTGGCCGCGAAACCGATCCCCGCGACACGGGGCGCTGTCGCCTCGTAATGGATTTCATAGATCGAGCCGATGACCGGCCTGGTCCCCTCCGGCAGCAGGCGGATGGTCCGGTTATCAGCGAAGGCGAAGGCGACGGGCGTGCGCGGCGCGGTCTGGGTGCGCCGGACGGTGACGGTGGCGTCGGTGCTGGCGGCGGCATGCGACAGCTTGAAGACTTCGTGGACGCCCAGCCTGGTGCCGGAGACAAACTCCTCCCGGATGCGGCGGGTCAGCCCCTCGATCGCCGGGACCTCCAGCGACAGGCCGGTCGCGGCCGGGGCGCCGGGGTCCCAGCCGCTCCAGAGCAGGGAAAAGCCCAGGCGCAGCGGCAAGGCGTTGCCCAGGTCCTCGCGCTTGCTCCAGCGGTTGCCGGCGATCCCCGCGCACAGATTATGCACCATCATGATGCGGCCGCGATTATTGACCTCATACAGCAGACGGCCATTCCCGAGGGCCGCGTCGGCGGGGCAGAGCAGGATGAAGCCGGAGCGGTATTCGACCAGTCCATGCGCATTGCGCGGCGCCTGATCGATCAGTGCGATGCCGGCATTGGCGGGATGCGCGGGATCGAGCGCACCGGTCACCGTGCCCTCGATCCGGTCATAGGCCCCGCTGGCGCCAAACAGGGCCCCGTCGGTCAGCGGCGTGCGGTTCTTGATTTCCAGGTCGACGATCATGGTCTTTTCCTTGGCTGACCGGCTAACCCCAGCCGCGCGCCAGCTTGCGCACGGCGGTGGACGCGTTGCGCTTGCCTTCGCCCGCGTAATCCTCGTGATAATCGTCGATCTTCGCGGGATCGTAGAGATAATTGACCATCAGAGTGGCGCTCTCTTTGGCCCCTTTGTCCGATGTGTCGGCCGCCATGTTCAACCGTTCCACCCGCGCCCCATTGGACAGATGAAAATGCGCCACCGGATCGGCCGCGCGTTTCTTCTGCCCCTCCGTCAGGAGGTAGCGGGCGCAGAGCCGCGTCAACACCGGTTCGGCGGTCTTGCGCAGGCCCGGCGTCTCCCACCAGCCGCGCGTCGCGACGATGCCGGCCAGGGACTTTGCCCCGGTTTCGGCGGGCCAGGCCGATATCAGGCTCGCGTTTTCTTCCGGACTTAATAATGTGTGGTCTGCCGCCATCAGGGTCCGGTCGAGCCAGCGGCGGAAGCCGGGGATGGGCGATAATGTGGCGAAGGTTTTGAGATTACGGAATTCAGCCGACAATTCCTCCACCACGCGCTTGATCAGGAAGTTGCCGAAGCTGATCCCCGCGAGGCCGGGCTGGCAGTTGCTGATCGAGTAGAAAATCGCCGTATCCGCCAGCTTCGGGTCCTGGAGCGGCGCGTCTTCGTCCAGCAGCCGCTGCACGCTGTCGGACAGGCCGCGCACCAGCGCGACTTCCACGAAAATCAGCGGCTCCCCGGGCATGCGCGGATGAAAGAAGGCGTAGCAACGACGGTCGGAATCGAGCCGGTTCTTGAGATCGCGCCAGGATTTGATCTCATGCACCGCCTCATAAGCGACCAGCTTTTCCAGCAGAGCCGCCGGGCTGGTCCAATCGATGACGTGCAGTTCCAGGAAGCCGATATCAAACCAGGCGGCGAGCAGGCCGCGCATGTCCGATTCCAGTGCCCCCAGCAGCTTGTCCTCACCCCGCCCCTTCATCAGGAAACCGCGCATATCCACCAGGAACTTGCGCCCGTCGGGGATGGAGGTGAACTGCGTCAGCAGCTTCACCCGCGGCGGTTCCAGCGCCCGGCGCAAGGCCGCGGTGGCCGAGGCCCGCGCCATCGCGTCCTCTGCCCCTCGCACCCCCTCATAAGCCCGTTCGACCCCCTTTGGGTCGGCATCGAATCCCGCGAGGACGCGCAGGAATTCAAGCCGACCGGCGTCATCGGCCGCCTGATAGGCTTGCGCCAGGCGTGCGGCGCGGTTGCGCGCGCTCACCTCCCCGCCCCGCGAATCGAGGCAGCCGCGCATCTGATCTTCGAGGGACTCGTCCTCCGCCCCCACCACGCTTGCCGCCATATCGCGCCAGGCGGCGGTGATACGGGATAAGGCGCGGTCGATCAGGCCGGGGGCAGCTTCACTCATAGGACTCTCCAATGTCGGTCAGGCCAGTCTATAGCCAAACCGGCTTGCCCCAAGCGTGAATATCGCGTTCCAGGATCGCCTCCCGCACCCGCGGCAGCAGGTCTTCAACGACCATGCCCTGGCCGGCCAGCACCGCCGCGCGGCCATGCAGAAAGGCGGCGGCGCAGGCGGCATCCCAGGCCGGCATGCCCTGCGCCAACAGCGCCGCGATCATCCCCGCCAGCACGTCCCCGGCCCCGGCGGTTCCCAGCCAGGGCGGGGCGGAGGCATTGATCGCGACCCGCCCATCCGGCGCGGCGATGATCGTGTCGGCGCCTTTCAGCAGCACCACGGCGTTGGTGAGGCTGGCCGCCGCCCGCACCGCCGCGATCCGGTCGGTGCCCGGCGCGCCGAACGCGCGCGCGAATTCGCCTTCATGGGGAGTCAGGACGGCCGCACCCCGCAACGCGGTGGGCGTGCCGGCAAAGGCGGTGAACAGATCAGCGTCCCCGACAATCATCCGGCCGGCCGCAAGCAATTGGGGCCAGCATGCGCGCGCGGCCTCCGCCCCCAATCCCGGGCCGCAGACCCAGACCTTGCGGCGACGATCCTCCAACAGCACCGGCAACGGCGCATCGCTGATGATGGTACCCGGTGCGCCGGCGCGATAAGACGTCCCATCGCCCAGGGCGGCAATCGTCACCAGACCAGCCCCCGCCCGCCGGGCGGCTGCGGCTGCCAACCGTGCCGCGCCGACCATTTCCGCCCCGCCGAGCACGGTGACGTGACCACGGGTGTATTTATGGCTGGTGCTGGCCAGTTCCGGGAGCCGCCAAAGCCCCGGCGCATTGGCGAAAGCGCGCGGTTGGATGGTTTCCAGCACCGCGCGCGGCATGCCGATATCGGCCAGCACCGTCTCCCCACAGAGGTCCCGGCCCGGCAGCAGCAGATGCCCTGGCTTCAGGCGGAAGAACGTCACGGTCAGGGCCGCAGCCGATGCCTCTCCCCGGACCGCGCCGGTGGCACCATCGAGGCCGCTGGGGACGTCGACCGCGACGATTTTGCGCGCGGCGCGGAGGGTTTCGGCGACGATCCCGCCGACATCGCGCGACAGGCCGGCGCCGAACACCGCGTCGATGACGAGATCAGCGCGCGCGGCCTCCACCGGGTTGAACGCCGTCATCGGCCCGCGCCAGCGCGCGGCGGCCTGGGCGGCATCGGATCCCGGGCGGGGTGGGGCCAAAGCGGCGACCGACACCGGCCAGCCACGATCCGCCAGCAGCCGGGCCGCCACATAGCCGTCGCCGCCATTATTGCCCGGACCCGCCAGCACCAGCACCCGGCACGGACGCATCCGCTTGATGATGGCATGCGCCACCGCCCAGCCGGCATGGTCCATCAGCACCGGCCCCGCTACGCCGAGGCCTGGTGCCATCGCGTCCGCCCGCCCCATCTCGTCCGGGGTCAGGAGTTCCAGACGGGCGGGACCGAAGCGCATGGGTTCAAATGGCGCCCGCACGTTTGAGATCCTCGACCGCCGCCGCGCCGAGACCCAGCCATTCGCCGTAAACCGCCATATTATGCTCCCCCAGCCGCGGGCTCGGCACCGGCTGCACCCGGTCGGCGCCATGCAGGCGCAGCGGCGAGTTCGGCAGGATCACCTCGCCGAGCGACGGGTGCTCGACCCGCTGCAACATGCCACGAGCATGCATGTGTTCGTCGTTCATCACCTCAATGGCGTTGCGCACGGGGGCGGAGGGGATTTTGAAGTGCTTCGCCGCGGCCACCACCTCGGCCTTGGTCCGCACCGAGGTCCAGGCGGTCACCAGCGCCTCCGTCTCAATCATATTGGCGGTGCGGGCGGGGTTGGTCAGGAAGCGCGGATCGTCTTTGAGGTCCTCCCGCCCCATCGCGACCAGCAGATTCTGCCAGTGCTGCTCGGTCACGACATGCACGACCGCGTAGCCGTCGGTGGTCTGGAAGGCGTTATAGGGCGCGCTCGACAGGCCCGCCTGGCGGTTACCGGCGCGGGGCGGCACTTTGCCGGTGCGGCGGTGGTAATCATAGGACGAGGCGAGGGTCGGATAGACCGTCTCCTGCATCGCCACCTCCACCAGCTGGCCGAGGCCGGTCTGGGTGCGATGGAACAAGGCCGTCATCACCGCGCCATAGAGATGAATGCCGCCCATGAAGTCGACCAAGGTCGGCCCCGCCTTCATCGGCGGGCCATCGGGGGAGCCGGTGACGCTCATGATCCCCGACGCCGCCTGGATGGTGAAATCCATCGCCAGATTGTCCCGGTCCGGGCCGCTGATGCCGAAGCCGGTGCCGGTGGCATAGATCAGGCGGGGATTGACCGGCTGCAGCACGTCATAGCCAACGCCGAGCCCGTCCAGCGTGCCGGGGGAGAAATTCTCCAGCAGCACATCCGCCTTGGCCACCATCTGTTTCAGCAGGTCTTTGCCCTGATCGGATTTCAGGTTCAGCGTCACCGCGCGCTTGTTGGCATTCAGCATGGCCATCGGCAGGGTCGTGTCGCCCTCCCCGGTCGCCAGCACCCGCCGGCGCAGCGGTTCGCCGCCGGGCGGCTCGATCTTGATGACATTGGCGCCGCCCTTGGCCATCAGCATAGTGGCATAGGGGCCTTGGTAGATCTGGCCGAAATCGAGGACGGTGATACCGGCGAGCGGGGTGGACATATCGGTGCCTCCTGGAACGGGATGTTTGGCCGGGAGGTTAGACCGGTTGGCGGTTGGGGCATACAGGGTGGGGTCGGAGGAGGGCCGGAGAAAAATCCTCCCCCTCCCCTTGAGGGAGGGGGAGAATCTCACCCAAGATCCTGCCGATGCCGCCCTTAGGCACAACCTTGAATCGCACCCACGCGGCTCCCAGGGGTATCGCATATGGCAGATTTCCGCCAAAAACCGTCATCCTCGGGCTTGTCCCGAGGATCTCCAGCCGCACGGGCATCAGTATTTTACTAACAAAATCAACGGCAGTGCCGCGGGCGATCCTCGGGACAAGCCCGAGGATGACGGTTTTTACGGGGGTGCCGCTCCTCCGTAAGCCATATGCGATCACCCTGGG
>CAIUPC010000899.1 GCA_903900905.1 uncultured Acetobacteraceae bacterium | reverse complement strand
CCGAACATTTGCTGACCCTGCCAACGGCGTCGCGCGTCAATACGGTGCATATGATGCGCCAGATGCGCCCGGCGCCAAGTGCTGAAATGCAGCTCCTCGCCGAAGCCCTGCACAATCACGGTGCCAAAAGCGACCGGATGGAATCCCGCGCCGCCTTCGCGGAGAAGCGCAAACCGAACTATATCGGCTGGGATGATCCCCAGGACCGTTATCGGCTGCCGACGGTGGAATCGATCAAAGCGTCAGAGGGGTAAGATCGGGGGATCGCCCCCTATTTGTCATGAATCGTGAAATTATAAGCCTTGATCACATATTTCAGGGTGCTGCCGTACAGCGGGTCGGTCGCGTAAACCCCGGTCAGCGCGTCGGCGAAGGATTCCGGATCGTCTTTCTTCTGCATCGCCGGGCCATACACGGGTGCGGTGGCCAATAACTTGCCATGGAGATCGAACGCCTCCGTCAACGACGCGAATTTGCGGAACTTCGCCGCGATGGTGATGCTCTTGCCCGACATCACCTCCCGCGTTTGCGCCTCCACCGCGGGGTCGTCGCCGGTCGCCTTGATCCCGAACGGGTTGTTGCTGCCCGGCGGCATCGCCGCACCCCAGGCGCTCTCGACCGCCCATTGCGCGATGGTGATGGAGGCCGGGACGCTCCATTTCACGCGCGACGCGATGGCGGCGTCGACGACGTCCGGCGGCACCATGCCGAAATGCCCGCCGCTGCTCAATTTGGTCTCATCCACCATCGGCCGCGCTGCCAGCGCGTAATAGGTCGGGCTGCCTGGCTCCACCAGGCCCGAGGGCGGGAACATGCGCATCACCACCGCCTGATAGGCCTCGATCGCCAGCACGGTGCCGAAATCGGCCTGGCCGGTGACCGGGACCTCCGAATGCGGGCGCGGCAGGCGGTCGTTCAACAGCGACTGGATCACGAAGACGTCACCCGGCCGATTATCCGCGCCACGCCCGACGCTGGCCGTTATCGGCGGCGCGATCCGGCCCATTTCATCAAGGCTTAGAACCGTCTGGGATGGAACCAGTGCCATGAAGCGATCTCCTCGGGCGGTATATAAGCACAGGCGCGGTGAGATTGAACCCGCCGGGCTTGGATGGTAGCAGTACGGCCTGGGGAGCGCCCGCATGACCGATAACCCACTTGACGATACGGGTGACCAGGATCGCACGGTCATTCGCCCGCGGCCCGGCCGCGGCGCACCCCGGGCGGCGATCCCGCCCGCCCCCAATCCGGCCCCGCCCCCGCCGGCGCCCCCACCGGCGCCGCAAACCCGCGCGTCCCAACCCCCCGCTCAAAGCCCAGCGGAGATCGGCCCGGCCGCCGAAATCATCTCGGCCAGCACCGACCCGCTCGCGATCGCGGCCACGCCCCTGGTGCAGCTGCTGGCCCGAATCCGCACCACGGCCAATGCCCCCGACCCGGGTGACATCCGCGAACGCACCTGGCGGGAGCTGCGGGCGTTCGAGAAAAAGGCGCGCGAGTTGGGCGTGCCGCAGGTGCAGCTCCGCTTCGCGCATTACGCGCTCTGCGCCACGCTCGATGACGTGGTGCTGAATACGCCCTGGGGCGCGCATGGCCGCTGGCACGATGAACCGCTGGCCAAGAGCCTGCACCAGGACGACAGCGCCGGGCGCGGCTTCTTCGAACAGCTCCGGATGCTGCGCGACTCGCTGCCCGACTCCCGCCCGGTGATCGAGTTGATGTTCGTGTGCCTGTCGCTCGGCATGATGGGCCCCTATCGCGCCATGCCTGATGGCCGCGCGCAGCTGGAGCGGGCGCGTCACCATGCGTTCGAGCTGACCCAGCAGGGCGCCGAACCCATCCCGGAAGCGCTGGCGCCGGATGCTGCCGGCATCGACGCCCGCTTTGCCCCGGCCCGCTCCGGCATGCCCTTCTGGGTCGCGGCCAGCGCCGCCTTCGCGCTCATCGCGGGGATCTATGCCTGGGGTCTGACGAGTTTGAATGCGGCCTCCGATG
>CAIUPC010000898.1 GCA_903900905.1 uncultured Acetobacteraceae bacterium | reverse complement strand
TGCATGGGGCGGTTCCTTATTATGACCTGAGCCCTCAGCCTGCGCCGGGACCGCGTGCACTCGCAAGGACGCTGTATCCGCATGATGCAAGTCCGCGTCCGGATTGATCGCGGCCCGGTCATCAAGGGGAACGGCGACCTCCCGAGATGTCGTGGCGCGCAGTCGGAGGTGACGCCGCCGCTCACCCGAAACGGTCGCGGCCAAGGTCGGACCCACCGGCTGCACCCGGCTCGCTCGGCAGCGCCTGAGCAGCGGTGATGTCGTTGATATCGGTTGGGGTTGCGACGCGCCAGGCCCTGACGCGGAAAGGCGCGTGCCGGCAGATTTCCCCGCTCGTTTGTGCGCCGGGCGGCAGAATATACCGGGCTGAATGGGGCGGGTTGATGCATGCCGCGGCGCTTTATGGGCGCGATTCCAGCTGGCCCGAGGATTGCGATGGGCGTGGGTGGAGGGCGCTGGTGCCAATGCCAAACCCGATCACGTTGCTACAAGCCATCCCGCCGCGCGGTGCTGCCGTCGCGGTGAACGAGGCTGCGACCGGCTTCGCCTTCATGCTCGATAGCCTGGCTCCCGGGCCTGACGTGCTGCCGGCGGCGGCTGGCGTTGAACCCCGCGCCTGGCCGGGGACGAACCTGGCCGGCGCATCGTTGGAAGGCATGGCACAGGCGCCAGGGCAGGCAGGCGTGCAGACGCCGCGGGCGGCATTGGTGGCCGCCCCCGCGCAGGCCGGTCCACGGATCGCACCGAAGATCACCCCTGAAAATGACGATGGGGCAGTGCCACCGCCGGCGGCGCCTGGCGTTGGCGATGGTGCGGTCCCCGCGCCCACGGTTCCGCCAGCGCCACCAGCCCCCGAGGCCGGCGCGCAACCGGCGCGGCCACCGGCTTCCACTGACCCGAGGGCCGAACCGGTTCCTCTTCGGCGGCGGGCGGGATTGATGGAACCGCCGGACGCGCGGCACGGGATTGTCCCCGTCAAGGCAGACGCGGATCCCGCCCCCACGGCTGAACCGGGTCAGGTCGCGGCTGGCGGGTCGGCGTCCGCCATGACAACGTTAAACGACTCCGCGGCCAGCGCCGCTGATCATGCCGCGCTCTCCCTGGGCGATCACCCTCAGGGGAGCGGGGCGCTGCCGGCCTCTCCCGTTTCGGGTCATGATCAGGGTGGTTGGCGTGAGGGTATGCCCCCACCGGAGCAGCCAGATTCCGCCGCCCCAGCCGCGACAGGCGGGGCAGCGCCCATCATGCCGGCACCCATAACGTCTCCACCCATAACGTCTCCACCGGCCGCGATGGCCGCCCAAGACGCCCCAGCCATTCAGCCGGCGCACCCGGCCGAACAGCTCGCCCCGGTGCTGGTCTCAATCGCCCGCGATCCCGGCGGCGCGCGCCATATCGCGCTGGTGCTGCAACCGGACTCGCTCGGCCGGTTGCAAATCCAGATCGATCACGCGCCCGGGGCCGTCCTGCAAATCCGCGTTACCGCCGAACGGGCGGAGACTCTGGCCCTGCTGCAACGCGACACGCCGCAACTCCAGCATGCGCTGGACCGCGCGGGCGTGCCGCGGGAGGCGATGGCACTCAGCTTCCATGCCACGCCGACCATTGCCGCGCCGGCGGAGGCCGGTGGGGCGGCGGCGCAGTTCATGGGCACGGGGCAGCCGCAGCAGGGGCCGGCGCATGGGATGGCGCACAGGCCGCCCCGTGGCGGACCAGAACCTGAACCTGATCACGCCCCCCCAAGGCCGGCCCGACGGGCCGGCCTTGGTTCCATCGATATCACTGCCTGAAGGAAACGCCCTATGACCATCGCCGCGACGTCCGCTTCCACCTCAGCCGCCTCTGGCACCGCGACGGCGGCGAAGACCAGCGATCCGCTGGCCTCCCTGTCGTCCAATCTGAACAACTTCCTGACGCTGCTGATGACGCAGTTGAAGAACCAGGACCCCAGTAGTCCGATGGACACCAACCAGTTCACCTCCCAGCTGGTGCAGTTCGCCAGTGTGGAGCAGCAGGTGAATATTTCCTCCGGTGTGCAGTCGCTGATCCAGCTGACGCAGGCGAACGGGGTGCTGCAGGCCTCGTCCTTGCTGGGCAAGACGGTGACGGCCACGTCGTCGCAGCTGTCCTTGCAGAACGGCAGCGGCAGCATCCGGTTCAACGCGCCGGCGGCGGAGCCGGTGACGATCTCGGTTCTGGGGATCAATGGGACGCCGGTGCAGCAGGTGTCGCTGACCAGCAGCGCCGGGCAGAACGACTGGACCTGGGACGGCACCGGCAGCAAGGGGCAGAAAATGCCGGATGGGGCCTATACGGTGTCAGTCAGCGGCGGCACGGCGGGGACCAAGGCGGCGGCGATTCCCTTCACCGTCACCGGGGTCGCAACCGGGGTGGTGAACCAGAACGGGACGGAGCAGGTGCAGCTCGGCGGGCTGACGCTGCCGTTCACGGCGATCCGCTCGGTGGGGAATTGACCCGCCGGACGACCAGGGCGAACAGCGCCGTGATCACGAACGGGGCCAGCGGGATCGACAGCGCGTGCGCGAGGCCGGCGGATATCAGCGGCAGGATGAAGGTGGCCGCCATGACGGTTTTCTCCCACGGCCGGAAGCCGGTTTGCGCGGCCTGGCGCAGCAGCCATAGCAGCGGGATCGCCAGCAGCATCAGGTCGTAGACCAGCAGAAACGGGCTCGCGAGGATGGTCGCCACCGCCAGCGCCGCGCCGATCGCGGGGGCGTTGAGGGTGTTGTGGCAGGCGCGGGCCAGGACCGCCGCCACCGCGGTGGCAAGCGCGGCCTGCGCGCCATAGGCCAGAGGCAGGCCGCCGCCCCACAGGCGCACCGCGGCGAAGGCGCTTTGCATTTTGTCGTTGCCGACGAAGTTCTGCTCCAGCGTTTCGCGCGCCAGAGCCGCGTCGGCCAGGAAGGCTTGCCAGGTATCCGCGCCGAACAGCGCCAGCGACAGGGCGCACAGCGCCGCCGCGCTGACTGCCGCCGCCGCCAGAGTCCGCCACCGCCCGGCCGCGATCAGCGCCACCGGCAGCATGATCATGAAATGCGGCTTGCCAATCAGCGCCCCGAGCAGGAGGCCGGCGGCGATAGGCGCGGTATCGAGGCAGGCGATCGCCGCCCCAAACAGGGCCGTGGTGAGAAACCCGTTCTGCCCGTGCATGACGTTCTGCCACACCGCCGGGAAGGCCAGCAGCGCCATGCCCTGGCCGCGCGAGAGGTGCCTCAGCGCCGCCCAGGCGCAGGCGCCGGTCGTGGTGAGCCAGGCGATCAGGGCCGGGAAATAGGGCAGCAGCGCCAGCGGTAAACAGGCCAGCAGGAACACCGGCGGATAGAAGAACGCGCTATAGGCCAGCGCCGCCCCCGGGAACGCCGCGTTCTGCGCTGCCCAATGCGCGGTCACGTCGTAGGCCTGGTTCGGCGTGCCGGCCAAAGCCAGGCTTGATGCCGCCCAGAAGGAGATGAAGTCCGTGCCGACGGGCCGCCCCTCGGGGTCGAGGCCGTGGTGGGCGAAGGCGGCGATGGCGGCGACCTCCGCCGCGCAGAGCACCAGCAGGATGGTGCGATAGGCGCGGGCACGCTCCGGCGTCAGCCAGGTCGCGTCACGGAGCACGGCGAGGACTGCTTGCATCGATAGAATGTCCCGAATTGGCCGCCGGTTGCCGTCCGCCGCGCGCCGCCGCACACTGGCGCATCCATTCAGGAGGGAGCAAGACCATGGACGTCCGTCTCGACGGCAGAGTTGCCATCATCACCGGGGCCAGCAAGGGCCTGGGCTACGCAATGGCGAAGGAATTCGCCGCCTCCGGCGCGCATGTCGCCATTCTGGCGCGCAGCCCGGATAGTCTGGAGGCTGCTGTCGCCTCCGCCAACGAAGGCGCATCGGGCAAGGTCGCGGGCTTCAGCTGCGACGTGTCGAAGGCCGAGGATATTGAGAAGACCTTCGCCGATGTGATCAAGACCTTCGGCAAGGTGGACATCCTGATCAACAACGCCGGCATGTCCCGCGCGATGCCGTCGGACAAGATCACCGATGAGATCTGGCAGGAAGACCTGGACCTGAAGCTGTTCGCCGCCATCCGCCTGTCGCGCCTGTGCTGGCCGGGGATGAAGGAGCGCAAGTGGGGCCGCATCATCAACGTGCTGAACACCGGGGCGAAGGCGCCGCGGGCGAACGGGGCGCCGACGGCGGTGTCACGCGCGGCGGGCATGGCGCTGATGAAGGTGATGTCGGCCGAGGGCGCGCCGCACGGGATTTTGGTGAACGGCATGCTGGTGGGGCAGATCGTGTCCGATCAGGTGGCTCGGAGGCACGCGGCCGAGGGCGCGAATGTGCCGTTTGACGAGTTCGTGGCGAAGGTTGGGGCTTCTATTCCGGTCGGGCGGATGGGCAAGGCGGAGGAATTCGCGGCGATGGCGTGCTTCCTGTGCTCGGACCATGCCGGGTTCACGACGGGGACCGCGATTAACATGGATGGCGGGGCTTCGCCGGTGGTTTGAGGGTGGAGGGTGGGGTGCCCCGTTCGCTGGTGGGCGGACGGGGGGGGTTAGCGGGGGTGGTTGGGTGCCGCATGATAAAGGACGTCATAATGCGTGAAAATCGCAAACTCATAAATTAAGGTCACAATACGAGTGACGTCTCTGTCGGCACAAACACCGTTGCCGACGGCTCGCTATGCTCCACACCAAAGGAGCGACATAGATCCATCACCTTAGGGAGGATGTAGCCATAAAATGCCTGCGATTCTTTAATCGGAAATAGAAACGATAACAATCGCTAGACGGCGCGCGCACATAAATGCGCACCACCATCGGTCGCTGAGGCATATCACCGTTAAGAATACGGTTAGCCCATAAATAAGGATTTATATAAAACCGTGATACCGGCCTTAACTCGTGCGTGGCAAGGTACAACGGCTTGAGGTTCAACAACAGCCCCTGGCTCGATGTATGCCGACGCATCGATCTTAGAATTTTCAGCCACCCACCCCCCAATGGTGCCGTCTGGGTTCCGATGTCGGACACCCGACGTAGTTGTCCCATCAGGCTCTATGAACACGTATTTTTGCAGGCTTTTCATTGCATCTCTCCGTTCCATGATCACATAACCGCATCGCGTAGTGATTTAGCGATGAATTTTAAAACCAAATAACCATCTGATATCGTAATTAAAATTACTCCCATTCCAAACAGAATCGGCAGAACAATTTCGACTATATTTCTTATAGTGCATAGAACGACGTACCTATTCATATTTGCGCTAGAGGCACTGATGAGTTGGCCTGTGATATTTTGTTGGATGATATTCTCGCTAGGTGTTATCGTTGATTTTTGGGAATTAATGGCATCCAGCTCATCCTTATTTGTTGTTATTTTATGGTACGCATATTCGGATAGGCAGTTTGTGACAAACATCAAAAATCCGTATATTGTCGCGAAGAACATCATCCCTGCGACAGGAATCATTTTGACCACGTCCGGTGATATCGGGATGATCTTACTCATATCAGGCGGGGTAAGACCTTGAGGATGCGCAAGCACCCCCCAGGTACCAAAAAAATAAATCAAAACGCCCATCTTTCGTGTTTCAAGATCGGAGAGCACACGTCTGAACTCCAGTCA
>CAIUPC010000897.1 GCA_903900905.1 uncultured Acetobacteraceae bacterium | reverse complement strand
GGGCATGGCGCGGATGCCGGCCGTGATCGAGGATCACTTCCTGATACAGATCCCGCACATCGTCGAAAGCTTCGGCCATCAGGTGAAGAACTCCCGCACGCGATTGAGCGTGTCCGCCAGGACGTCGATTTCTTCCAAAGTCGTATAGACGCCGAAGCTCGCCCGCGCCGTGCTGTCCAGACCGAGGCGCCGCATCAACGGTTCGGCGCAGTGATGCCCGGCGCGCACGGCAATGCCCTGGCGATCCAGCAGTGTCGCCACGTCGTGGGCATGCGCCTTGTCCAGGGTGAAGGAAATCACGCCGCCGCGATCCTGGGCGCGGCCGTAAATGCGGATGCCCTCGATCGCCGACAGGCGGGCGATAGCATGATCCGTCAGCGCCGCCTCATGCGCCGCCATCGCGTCGTAGCCAATCGACTGCACGTAATCGATCGCGGCTTTCAGGCCGATCCCTTCGAGGATCGCCGGCGTCCCGGCCTCAAATTTATGCGGCACCTGCGCCCAGGTGGATTTTTCATAGGTCACCGACGAAATCATGTCGCCGCCGCCCATGAACGGCGGCATTTCCTCCAGCAGCTCCCGGCGTCCCCACAGAACGCCAATGCCCGTCGGGCCGTACAACTTATGGCCGGTCCAGCAATAAAAATCGCAGCCCAGCGCCTGCACATCGATGCGGCGATGCACGATTGCCTGGGAGCCGTCGAACATCACCTTCGCGCCATGCGCATGCGCGATTTGCACGATCCGTTCGGCCGGCGTGACGGTGCCGAGGACGTTCGACATATGGGTGATCGAGACCAGCCCAACCTTGCCATCCTGCAACAGCGCCTCAAACGCCGCCATATCCAGCTCACCCGCATCGGTGATCGGCGCCACCCGCAGCTCGATCCCATGCGAGTCCCGCAGCATCTGCCAGGGCACGATATTGGAATGATGCTCCATCGCCGAAATCACCACCGCCTGGCCGGGCTTCAGAACCCCGCGGCCATAGCTATGCGCGACCAGGTTCATCGCGCCGGTGCTGTTGCCGGTGAAAATGATCTCGGCCCGATCCGACGCATTCATCAGTGCCGCCACCGCATCGCGGGTGGCCTCATACGCGTCGGTGGTCCGCTCGCTCATCCAGTGCAGACCGCGATGGATATTGGCGTATTGCGTTTCCATCGCGTTCACCATCGCGTCGATCACCACGCGCGGCTTCTGCGCCGAGGCGCCGCTATCGAGATAGACCAGCGGTTTCCCGCGGATGGTCTGCCGCAGGATCGGGAAATCCTCCCGGATACGGGCGACGTCGAAGGGGATGGTCATGCGGCTTGCCTTTCCCACCACGCATCGACCCGCTGCTCCAGGATCGAACGGATGGTTTCATTGGTCACGAGGTCGAGCGCTTCCACCAGGAAGGCGCGCACCAGCAAGGCCCGTGCCTCACTATCGGGCACGCCCCGGCTGCGCAGGTAGAACAGCTGTTCGGCGTCCAATTCGCCCACGGTCGCGCCGTGGCTGCATTTGACGTCGTCGGCGAAGATTTCCAGTTCCGGCTTGCTGTCGATCTCCGCATCCGGGGATAGCAGCAGCGCCTGGTTCATCTGGTAACCGTCGGTCTTCTGCGCCTGGCGCGCGACCTCGATCCGGCCCTGGAATACGCCGCGCGACTTGCCGCCCAGCACGTTTTTGACGGTCTGGCGGGAGTTGCAGTGCGGCGCGTCGTGGCGCACGACCGAGGTGAAATCGGCATGTTGCGCGCCCGACAGCAATTGCGCGCCGTTCATATGCGCCGCCGCTTTGGGACCCATCAGCCGCGCATGGATCTCGGTCCGGGTGACCCGGCCGCCCAGCACCAGGCTGAACCCGTCATAGGTGCCGCCATCGGCGATCTCGGCGTAAATGGTCGACAGGTGGAACGCCGCCGCGGCCTCATCCTGCAACCGCACATGCGTCAGATGCGCGCCGCTGCCGATACTGATCTCGGTGACGGGGTTGTGCAGGTAGTTGCCCTCGCCAATCGCGGTTTCCAGCACGACCAGGGTCGAACCGGCTTCCAGCTTCAGCACATGCCGCGGATGGAACGCCGCGGTGCCGGTGCCGATACTGACGATCTGGATCACCCCGGCATCAACCCCCGCCGGCACCCGCAGGCAGGCGCCGTCATCGGCCAGCATGGTGTTCAACGCCACCAGCGGATCGCGATCCGGCCGGGCGAGGCCGCCAAACACGGCTTGGTCCGCGAAGGATTTGAAGCCAGGCACCATGTCAGACAGATGGGCCTGCAATTTGCCGTCTACGAAGACCAAGCGTGGGGCATTCATCTTCGGCAGCGCCGCCATGGCGCCGGCCGCACTGGCACTCCCCTGGAACACCGCCTCGGCCACGGGCCTCAGGCTGGTGTATTTCCAGGCCTCGATCCGCCGGGCGGATGTGCCACCCGGCAGGCCGGCAACGCGGAACGACTCCGCCGCCGCCGCGCGCACCGCCGCATCGCCCGGCAAGCGATCCTTCAG
>CAIUPC010000896.1 GCA_903900905.1 uncultured Acetobacteraceae bacterium | reverse complement strand
GGGTCATAGCTCAGTTGGGAGAGCGCCTGAATGGCATTCAGGAGGTCGGGGGTTCGATTCCCCCTGACTCCACCAGCGCGAGGCGGATTACCGCCATTTTTTGGGCATTCATTGTTCCCGTCCCCTCTACTGTCCCCTATTCCGGCGGCGGTTGGGCACGAATGCGGGCGAACGCTATGCCGTTAAGGCTTCCCGCCAACAGGTCTGGTGGATGATCCCCGTGCAGCGCCGGAACCTAACGCCAGCGTGACGCCAGAGCATGAAGTTCGTCGGCAAGCTCGTCGTCGGAGAGGTTTGCAGCGCTATTCGTCGTCATATTCACGTTACGCGCTACCGGTAACCCTTCAAGCCGGTTAAGCAGGGCAATAGTGGCGGCCAACTGATTTGCTTCAGTCGTACCCCTAAGGGCGATCTCCATCAAATTCTCATACAGCGCTTCCAGCCGATCCGCGCCGTGCGCTTTGCGTTCCATGCGGCAAAGCCCGGCTGCCGATGGGGGGTAGGAAGCCGCATTAGGAATGGTCCGGCGCGTGGGAGTATCGGCCGTGAATGGCACCGCACCACCCCTCCCAACTCCCTTGGCAGGGCCACCCCAACCGGGGCCATTGCCTATTCTGGTGGTACTCGTTGCCGTCCGGGCCATGCGTGATTTTAGCCCGCGCGCGCGGGAGAAGAAAGCGCGTCGCGCGCGCGTGCCTATCGAAATTCGCCATCATGCGCGAACCGTGGACGCGCGAGATACCCCGGTGTCGCTCTCCTTCGCGGTTGCTCTGGGCGCCGTTTGCGGGGGACGGTCTGGCCTTAGCCCCGCCCGACAGGTAGCGCAGCCGCATCAATCCAAACCGCAGCATCAGGCTTTTCACATCTTTGGCAGTGCCACGGACTTGGCCCTGTTGGTTCGACAGTCGAAACGCGCCACCACAACCCGCAGCCGCAATCACGGCAGGAGCCGGCCGGTAGGTTGCCAAGGTCGATAACGCCGGTTGTGGCGTTACTCGCGGCGCCCGTCCCCCCACCCGGTCGCCGCTGTGAATAAACGGAATCAATTGCAGAAAGTCTGGTTGGCGTCCCGGTTGCCGACATTTCTGGCATTGAAGCAATTGATTCCGGGGTTGCCGATGCCACGGCGCGATAGCGAGCAGACCACGTCACGCCTGATGCTCGAACACGGCAGGATTGACCACATATCCCGAACGGGGCCGCCCAGGGTCCGTGCCGCGTTGCAACGGCATTAGCCAATCGGCTTCGCACAACACCTCTGCCGCCGCGTGGATCAGCGCGGCAGTTTTAAGGCCCGACAGCCGCACTTTGCGCTGAAGGTGCGGGGAATGAACCTCCCTCGGCCGTTCTCGAACAATCCAGCGGGCCAACGTCGCGGCGTTGCGCTCAGCCTGCGTTGCGGCGGCATCGCCGAACACCCGCGCGGCCATGGGCATGAAATACTCTGCCACCAGATCGCAGGCATGACTGAGGGCGTCTTCGTCTATAGCGACCGGCGGCGGGTCTATGCCGTCGTGTCCGCACCAGCGCAGCATCGTCAGCACCAGGGACAGGCGAAGCGCTAACCCGCGTGCCTTGCCATAGGCCGAACGCAGTAGACCACCGGCTTCTTGTTGGGTCAGTTGCATGTCCTGACCGAAGGCTTCCATCATGGCGACCGCACCCTGCGTCAACGGGACCATGATTGGGCGCGGCGGTTCGTCCGGTTGCTCGCCCGAAGCGAGATCAAGCTGTCGTAACCGATCCAGGGCTTCGATTGCCCAATCCGTGGCGGGAGCGGCTTGGCTCAGGCGGAATACCGGTAGGGGGTCCGGCCAACCCCAGACGAACCGGCCAAGCAAACCGTCGTCGGCTTCGCGGAACATCTCGGACAGCCGCTCGGGCTGCGTCGTGCCGGTCACCGCGACCGCGAGGCGGGCGATAATGATTGGCTCGGGCGCCTTTTGCCGTTCCACTCGATAAGGGCGGCCTCCGTAGGCTTCGATCCAGAACGCCCGGCCCGCGTCGTTGTAGGAACTCAGGCCAAGCAGCCATCCGGCCAGTTCATCGCGGACGATCAGCAGGCCCTTAGGGGCGGCATTCGCAAGTAGCGTCGCGACCTTTTCCACCGTCACGTCGCTTTGCCTTAAGCGGGGCGCTTGCGGTTCGGATGGCGCGCTGTTGGATGGCGGCAGCGGCGGCGCATTGCCCGCCTTCTGCGCCGCTTTCACGTCGGCCTTCCATTGCTCCAATGCCTGAGCATGGGTTTCCGTAGCAACCTGCCACTCGCGCTGATGGTCGGGAAAATCGCCGATCATCCGGTGTTCAATGACCGGCAGAACGTCCCGCAATAGGGCATCCGCTCCCGGACTTTTCGACGATCCGGAATCGCCAACCGTGCCGGCCCAAATATGCGGCGGTTCGCGCCATCCTGGTGTCGCTTGCGCCCAGCGAGCGTGCCCGATCAGGGCGGATGCGGCGGCAAGCAGCGGCAACGCCACATAATCAGGCGGCGCGGCTGCGGCTTCGGCTGCGGCCACTATCCAAGGCCCCCAGACCGGCCCGAACACGTCGAGCGGCAGCATGGGCGGGGCGCGCCGCCCAAGACGCAGCACCGTCATATCCGGGGCGCCCCAATCCGGCGGGGCGTCGTGCATGTTGAAGTTGGCAGGGCCATATTCGTTAGAGAGCACGGCGCACCTCGCGACAAATAAGGGCGTTGAAATCGTCGGAGCCATTCGGAAGGGCAACGCGCACGTCTCTCCCTTCGGCCCTCCATCGCCCCCATG
>CAIUPC010000895.1 GCA_903900905.1 uncultured Acetobacteraceae bacterium | reverse complement strand
CGGGCGCCGGTCCCGGCCTCCGTGTGCCGAAGCCGCGAAGACATACACCCATGTTTCATGCTCGATACAGAAGGCACCGACTGCGCCGCGTGGAAGGAAAAGACCGATGCCCGATAACCCAACCCTGACCCCGGCCGCGCGCCGGATGCTGACGGCTTTAGGCGGCGCCACATTCGCGAAGGATCTGGCAAAAACGTATGACGATATGTTGAAAAACCACCCCAACAACCAATGGGCGCCTTCTGAAATCGCTCGCTACAACGCCGCCGCCGAGGCCGCACAGGAGCCGCCCGCGTGGGTGCCGGTCGCCGACGTGCCGGAGGCATGGAAGGACGGATGGTGGTTTTTGGCTACCGACAAGGACGGCGACCCAATGGACAATCCTTGGCTTGTCCGCTGGCAGTTTGAGGAAAACGGAATGTCCGCATGGGTGGACAAGCACGGAAACTACCACGCCTTTACACACCTCTGCGACTGCATCCCGAGGAGCGGGCCATGAGCGAAAAAGAAGCTGAGGACGCGATCATCCTTATGTTGCGAGAATGGGTTCAAGATACCGCCGGGGTTCGCGGGCAAGCAGTCGTTGCACGGAAGATCGTAGCCATGGTGAGGCAACACGGCGTGACGACCCCGCGCCCGATAACGGCCACGCATAATCCAGACGGAGACAGTCTGGTGCTGACCTTTCGGAATGACGAAGACCTGGAAATCGCAATGAAGGAGTTGGGCTGTGAACCGCGATGAACTGGCCAAGGTGATCTATGACGCTGTGAAAGCGGACGCAGCTTTGACTGGCTACGACGAATATTGCTCTGGGTATGTGGCCCTCATTGCTGCCGACGCGGCGATCGCCGCCCTGGCGCCGAAGCTGACCTGGACGGGGCGGGATGACGGGGTTTCGTCCCTTATGCTCGGGACCATCAAAGTTGCGGACATTTATCGAGGTCTTGACCGCACCGGGTCCTTCAGCGGGGGCCATGACACGCCCGAAAATATCGCCACACTCCGCGCCGATATCGAACGCCGCGTGCGGGAAGCGATGGAGGGGAAGCCGTAATGCCGCATGCGAGGTATGAAAATCCGGTTTCAGAGTGGGAATGGGTGTATATTCTCGCCATGCTGATGACGGGCAAGCTGAGTGTCAGCCAAATCGCCTGGGACCTTGGCAGATCGAAAAGCACGGTCCTGCGTTGGGCCAACATCATGGGGTTGCCGCGACCGGTTCCGGGGCGCCCGAGGAAGGTCCCATCCTTGCCTTAGCCGCGTGCTAAGGTAAGGGAAACGCGATTGCCTTTACTGAGTTCCGCTCCGGCGGATGGTTGCTGGACCTGCCAGCCGGGAACGCCCCACCGAGAGACGGCGTGACAGCACGGAGAGACGGCACACAAAAACCCCGCAAGCCGAAGCCTGCGAGGTGCTAGCCGCGCCGGAGCGGGGCCGAATGCGCCAGCTACACATGGCAGCGGCTGACTTGGGCAAGTCTAAGCCGGAGTTTCCCAACTATCAAACTTGACAATGATGGCGGGTGCCGTCGTCACGGCTTACGGAGATCAGACATGCCCGGTTCGGCGGCGTCCCGTGTTCGGTGTCTGTCCCGCCTCTAGTGCCCCGTCGCACCAACCTATTACCTGACGAGCATGATCAGCCTGTCCAACCATTCGCGATTGCAGCGGATGCTGGCTTGCCGCATCCACTCCACCCGGTCCCGTTCGGCCAAGATGGCCAATTCAACCGCGCCCCAGAGCGTGAGCATGACACCCACGCAACTGGCGATGAAGCTGATGTGCATGAGGACCGTCACGCCACTGACCCCGATGCACCAACGCCAGCCATGATCAACCCCCGGATCACCACGTCCGCCGGATAT
>CAIUPC010000894.1 GCA_903900905.1 uncultured Acetobacteraceae bacterium | reverse complement strand
GTGTCCTCGACGCCGGCAGCGTCTTTTCGTTCGCCGTACCGTTCGAAATATGGTCCGGGACCATCCGCCGGCCGGGCGTGCCCGTTGGCACCGATCCCGAACCGGCCCTGTCCGCCTTGCGTATTCTCCTGGCCGAGGATTCCCCCGACAACCGCACGATCACCCTCGCTTATCTGGCAGAGACTCCATATCAGGTCGAAATCGCCGAAACCGGCGCCATCGCCTGCAAAATGTTTGAATCCGGAAACTACGATCTCATCCTCATGGATCGGCAAATGCCGGTCATGGACGGTCTGACAGCAACACGAACGATCAGATTGTGGGAGCAAACCAACAACCGGCCACCCACACCGATCATTGCGCTAACGGCATCGGCGCTGAAGGGTGACCGGGAAATATGCATGGCCGCCGGCTGCACCGCTTATTTAACGAAGCCCATCAAACAGGAAGTGCTGCTGCAAGCGATCAAGGAGCATGCCATGGCCGCGCGCCTGCCCCTCATCGAAGACGGCAGCCAGACCAGCACGTTTTTCGTCAGCACGGCCAAGCCAGATCCCGTCCCCACCTTTCTCCAAAACTGCCGGCAAAACGTCGTCGTGATGCTGGAAGCCCTGGAGCGCGGTGACTGCGAAACCGTAGCCTTTCTCGGGCACCGCATGCGGGGCGCCGGCGGCATGTTCGGCTTCCCGATCATCACCGATATCGGCGCCGCCCTGGAAGACGCCGGGGGGCGCGCCGACACCGGCGCCGCCCGCCAGTGGGTGGACGAATTGTCCTTCTACCTGAAAAGCGCCGCGGTCATTCCCATCAATCAGTAAACTGCCGAACCGCTGATCTGGGTCCGCCGCATGATCCGCCGGAACGGGCCGGCGTCGTGCACCGCCAGGTGCTTGGTGCTGCGGTTATCCCAGAACGCGATCGACCCATTCTCCCACCGGAACCGGCAGGTGAATTCCGGCCGGTGCCCGTGTTCCAGCAGGTAGTCCAGCAGCGGCTTGCTCTCCGCCTCCGTCCAGCCCTCGAAGCCCACGGTGTAGGAGCGGTTGACGAACAGCAGCTTGCGGCCGGTTTCCGGGTGGGTGCGCACCACCGGATGCAGGCTGATGGTTTCGCGCCAATCCGCGTCCTCCCGCACTTTGGTGGATCGGTGCGCGTTCATGCCGGCCTGAGGCCCCGCGACCATGCGGTCGGTATGCACCGCGCGCAGCCCCTCCAGCGTGCGCTTCAACCCATCCGACAGGGCCTCATAAGCCAGGTACTGGTTGGCAAACAGCGTGTCCCCGCCATAGGGCGGCACCTCGATCGCATACAGGATCGCGCCCATCGGGGGTTCCGCCGCCATGGTGGTATCGGCGTGCCAATCCTCCCCCACGATCTTCTTGTCGCCCGGCGCCCGCTTGATATCCACGATCTCCGGATCCGCGCTCACGCCCTTGTAGTTCGGGTGGATGAAGATCTCCCCGAACCGGCGGGTGAAGGCTTTATGCTGCGCGACGTCGATGGTTTGGTTGCGGAAGAAGATCACGCCATGATCCAGCAGCGCCTGCCGGATCGCGCCAATCACCGCGGGATCGAGGTCGCGGGACACATCGACCCCGCCGATCTCGGCGCCGAGCGCGCCGGAGATGGGGGAGATTTGGATGGGCATCGTCGGCTCCTCGTCAGGCGCGCGGCTTCGGCGACCAGCCGTAGGCCTTGGCGCAGGCGCCGCCCATGAGCATCGCCCGCTCCGCCGCGGTCAGGCGGTCGGTCATGCGGAATGGTTCGACCGCCTGCTCCAGATTGACCACCGCGAAGGCGCGGGTCCAATCGGTGCCCCACAGGCAGCGGTCGAAGCCCCAGGCGTCAAACACGCGGGCCAAGGGGTCCCAGATATCGGGGAACGGGAAAGGCTGGTGCGACAGGGTGCAGGCGCCGCTGACCTTGATCACCGCGTTGGGGCGCTTCGCCAGTTCCAGCACCTTCGGCAGATCGGCCCAGGCATCCGGCGCCGCCGGCGGCACATGCGGCTGCACCAGGCCCAAATGGTCAACGATGAAGCGGGTGTTGGGATGCCGATCGATCAGGGCCGTGCCGACGTCCATGTTGCCCCAGCAGAGCATATTGAGCGGGAAATCCACCGCCGCCGCCGCCTGCGCGATCCGCGCCAGCCCGGCATCATCCGCCGAACGCCCGGACTCCTTGGGCAGCATGATGCGCACGCCCACCGTGCCCGGGGTTGCCTTCCACGCGGCGATCACATCGGCCACCGCCGGATCATCCGGATCGACCGGCTTGATGATGGCGAATCGGTCGGGATGGGCGCGCTGCACCTCCGTCGCGTAGCTGCCGTCGAAGCGGTACATCGCAAAGGCGGAGATGAAGATCGCCCCATCGATGCCATTCTTGTCCATCGCCGCCACCATCTCATCGCCGGTGACATGCGCCGGCCAGTTGGGCACGTTGGCCCAGGGCCGCTTGGGGGTATTGGCTTCGTAGCAATGCACCTGTGAGTCGATGGTGGTCATCGGGGACGCTCCTTTGTTCCCCCGGAGTTGGCAATCATTGGCGCCCGATGTCCAGAGGGACCAAAGCTCGACCTCCATGCGCGAAGGGTTACAATCGGCCGCGCAGCACAACGGGGGTCACGGCCATGGACTACGATACGATCATTGTCGGCGGCGGCTCCGCCGGCTCCGTCCTGGCCAACCGCCTGTCCGCGCGCAGCGGCCACACCGTGCTGCTCTGCGAAGCCGGGCAGGACACGCCGGAGGACAATGTCCCCCCCGAAATCGCCGACAGCTATCCCGGCGTCGCCTATTTCGACCCCCGCTTCCATTGGACCGAGTTGAAGGTGCGCACCCAGCCGCTGTCGCACAACAACCCCGATGACCTGCCGCCGCTGCGCAAATATGAGCAGGCGCGGGTGCTCGGCGGCGGGTCGTCCATCAACGGCCAGATGGCCAATCGCGGGGCGCCGACGGATTACGACGAATGGGTGACCCGCGGCGCCACCGGCTGGGGCTGGGACGACGTGCTGCCCTATTTCCGCAAGGTGGAGCGGGACCTCGACCACGACGGCCCGCTGCATGGCAAGGACGGCCGCATCCCCATCCGCCGCATCCCGCGCGAGGACTGGTGCAAGCACGCCATCGCCGCCGAACAGGCCTTCGCCCAATCCGGCAGCCGCTTTCTTCCCGACCAGAACGGGGTGTTTGAGGATGGGCATTTCCCGGTCACCATCTCCAACCAGAACGAACAACGCGCCTCCGCCGCCATCGGCTATCTCGACCGCGCCACCCGCGCCCGGCCGAATCTGACCATCAGCACCGAAACGGTGGTGCGCGGCTTGCTGTTCGAAGGGGCGGTTTGTGTCGGCGTCCGTGCCCGGGTGGGCGGGCGCGACGTGGAATATCGCGGGCGGGAGGTGATCCTGTGCTCCGGCGCCATCCACACGCCGGCGCATCTGTTGCGGGCGGGGATTGGACCGGCCGGGGAATTGCGCGCTTTGGGCATCGATGTGCGCGCCAATCTGCCCGGCGTGGGGGCGCGGCTGATGGATCACCCGTCGATCGCGCTGGCGTCGTTCATCAAGCCGCAGGCGCGGATGGATGCGCGGACCCGGCGGCATATTCATGTGGCGATGCGCTATTCCTCCGGCCTGCCCGGCGCGCCGGCCGGGGATATGTTCGTGGCCTGCGCCAGCAAATCGGCCTGGCACGCGGTGGGCGAGCAACTCGCGTCGTTGGTTTTGTTCGTAAACAAAACCTATTCCGAGGCCGGGCGCGTCCAGCTGGCGTCACCCGACCCGGATGCGGAACCAATGGTGGCGTTTAATCTGCTGTCGGATAGTAGGGATGTGGAACGGCTGATGGATGGTTTCCGGCGTTTGGGGGCCATCCAGCAGAGCGATCCGTTACGGTCGGTGACAGCCGACCCTTTCCCCGCGAGTTATAGTGAACGGGTGCGGCGGATCGGGGTGGTGAACACCAAGAACCGCCTGGCAACTCGGGCGATCGCAAAGCTGCTGGATGGGCCAGGGGCATTGCGGAGTTGGCTGATCGACAAATACGTCGTCGAAGGTTTTCGTTTCGACGAGCTCATGCACAACGATGATCGGCTTGAAGCCTTTGTCCGCCATGCGGCGATC
>CAIUPC010000893.1 GCA_903900905.1 uncultured Acetobacteraceae bacterium | reverse complement strand
GGCTTGTCCGGGCCACCTATCGCGGCACGGTGCGGTGGGGGTGGCCCGGACAAGCCGGGCCATGACGGGGAGAAAATACCGTTGTCCCCACCTGCCAAATTTTCGTTTCCGCGATGTGTGAACGCGATAGGGACAAGCCGGACCATGACGGTTTAGCCAGATAGCGATCGGTCAATGGTTCGGGCGGCTGGTGTTAGCCCGCGCTCATTCGATTGCAATTTTGTGTCAATTGAATGTGCGGATCATGATCGTTCGCCATGATCTGGACCTGGTCGGCGGAGCGCTATAAAATACCAAAAGTGGCCTGGGGTTGGCGGTCCCGCCAAATGTGTGAACCCCGGCGGGTGCCTATCATAATCAGGATCGCCGCGTGCAGTACGTTCCCCCGTTCGAGATTTTGAAATCCTGCCTCACCTTTGAATCAAAAGGGGGGGAGCTTCAGATCACCGGTTCCTATGAGGATTTTATCAACCTCATCCGCCGTCTGATCGCCGGTATCCGGGTCGATGACGCCTGGTACAGGACCCGTTATCCCGACATCGACGAAGCGATTAAAAGCGGGATCGTGCGCAGCGCGCAGGAGCATTTCGTCACCGACGGCTATTTCGAGGGACGGCTGCCATTCCCGATCCGGGTCGATGAACGCTGGTATCTGGAACAAAATTCCGGCGTTGGCGATTTCGTCAGGCAAGGCAAGCTGGAGTCGGGGCAGCAGCACTTCGAAGACAATGGTTACCTTGAGGGCCGCCTGCCCTTTTCTCTGTGATAACTATCGCACGGACACGCACCTCTACGATGGTGACCCATGGGTTACGCCCCTCCCCGCAGGGGGAGGGGGGCACTCAACCATCGCGGCGCCTTGTATTTACTCGACGTCGGCACCCTGAATCACGTCACCGAACAACACCCACTTCTTGCCATCCCATTTCTCCAACTGCATCGCCCGAACAGGGTGATGATTGGTCGGGCTGGTGCTGACCTTCAATCCCGGGAGCAGCACCGGAATTTCCAGGTCATGCAGGTTATTCGCCTGCGCCATGATGTTCTCGCGTGAGAAATCGCCATTCGCCTGCTTCAACACCTGCAGGATCGTCTTACAGAACCCATAGGCAACAATGTAGTTATTATCGTTCTGATCGGCGCCGGGCATGTACTTGTTCATGAACGCGCGCCATTCATTCATTCCGGGATCGTTGGCCCAGGTCGGATCGGAGGAATCTTTCACGAAGGCGGCGCTGATAATGCCGATCCCGTTCTCCGCGCCGGCTGGAATCATGACCGCGCCAACGGAGATCGATACGTTGGACATGAAAAAGAGCGACGGTGTCCAGGCGAGGTCATGCACCTTGCGGATCGCCTGCGCCGACATTTTCGGCAGCGCGGCCACGACCAGCACGTCGGCGCCGCTAGCCTTCAAGGTCGACAACTGGCTGTCCGCGGTTGGATCTGTCGCCTCATAGGTCGCAACCGTGACCATCTTGTCGAATTTGGCGCCGAGCACGTCCTTCAGGCCCAGCAAATAGTCCTTCCCGAAATCATCATTCTGATACAGCAGCGCGATTTTCGCGTCCGGCTTCTGCTTCAGAATGTATTTGCCGTAGATCTGCGCTTCCGTGCGGTAGCTGGGCTGCCAGCCGATGGTCCAGGGGCTGGTCTTGTAGTCGCCCCATTTGTCCGCGCCGGTCGCCAGGAACAGATGCGGCACCTTTTTCTGGTTCATATAGCGCACGATGGCGCTGTTCGTCGGCGTGCCCAGGGTGGCGAAGCTGAAGGCGACCTGATCTTCTTCCACCAGGCGGCGCATCTGCTCCATCGTTTTGGGCGGGCTATAAGTGTCATCCAGCGAGATGTAGTTGATTTTGCGCCCGGCGATGCCGCCTTGCTCGTTGATCATGCCAAAGAAGGCGGATTCAAGCTTACCGAGCACCCCGTAGGTGGAGGCCGGGCCGCTGTACGGGCTGGTGTTGCCGATTTTAATGTCCGTCGCGGTGACGCCAGGCGTGTCGGCCGCGAAAGCGGGGCCGAACATCAAGCCCAGGGCCAATGCGCCAACAGTTGTGAACAAACGCCGTTTCATTGATTTGCCTCCCAGATTCTTCTGGGCGGAGTTTGTCCGGCGGAGGCGGCCAGTGCAATCGCTTTCCTCGCTCGGTCCCTCGGCATAGGGTCACTGGAAATGACCCCAGGAGGATCCATGTCGCACCTTCTCACGCGCCGCGCCGCGTTCGGCGGGCTTGGTGCGTTGTCTGTCACAACACCGGCCTGGGC
>CAIUPC010000892.1 GCA_903900905.1 uncultured Acetobacteraceae bacterium | reverse complement strand
GTTGACCCTGGCACGCGATGGCAATGGCTGGAGCCTGACGGGCACCGCCAGCCGCCTGCCCTATGCCAGTTTCGTGCAGCAGATCGTGCTGATCGCCGATGGGCCGGACGGCGAAATGGCGGTGGTGCTCGATGCCGCGGCCGCGCCAGCCGCCGAAAAGGGCAAGAACATTGCCAATGAATCCCGCGACACGCTGATGTTCGACGGCTTCCATGTCGAAGCCGATGCGGCAGCGTCTTTGCCGGACGGCGTCTCCCGCGCCGGGCTGTATCGCCGCGGCGCGCTGGCCCGCGCGACGATGATGTCGGGCGCGTTGGAGCGGGCGATGGACCTCGCCGTCACCTATGCCCAGGAGCGCGTGCAGTTCGGCCGGCCGATCTCCAAGTTCCAGGCGGTGCAGCAGAATCTCGCGGTGCTGGCGGAACAAACGGCGGTCGCGGTGGCTGCGTCCAATCTGGGGATCGAGGCCTTGTCGTCCGGCGACGGCGACTACGAGGAACTCCAAATCGCCATCGCCAAGACCCGGGTCGGCGAAGCCGCCACTCTGGCCTGCGAACTGGCGCACCAGGTCCACGGCGCCATCGGCTTTACCAAGGAGTATTCGTTGCAACTCGCCACCCGCCGTCTATGGTCCTGGCGGGAGGAATTCGGATCGGATCCCGAATGGGCGGCGAAAGTCGGCACCATCCTGTGCGGCAAAGGTGCCGATAATCTCTGGTCCATTCTGACAGACGGACCGTGATCGCCTTCGAACCCCCGCACCAGCACGTCGTCGCTGACGTGCGGGGGTTCGACATGCGCCGGCCCATCGGCTCGGTCGCACGAGCGCGATGACGGCCCTGAAATTTGCGCAACGCCGTCCACCGACGCAGAGTGACGCCGATGGCCTTTGCCTTTAACTGACCGTCGTCCGCTTAAACCGTCATGGCCCGGCTTGTCCGGGCCAACTATCGCGGCGCGGTGCGGCGGCGGTGGCCCGGACAAGCCGGGCCATGACGGGTAATGGAAATGAGTCAGTGGTTTGGGCGGCTGCCCTAAGACGAAACCAATTGGGGGATATGAATGACGATCCAATGGACCACCAGCGTCGTGTCCGCATGCGGCACCGACCTGGTTGTGACCCGCGGGGGCGCGGGGTCGCCCGTGGTGATCCTGCACCGCGATATCGGCACGCCCGAGCACCTGGCGTTCTATGACGCCCTCGCCGCCCAGCATGAGGTGATCATCCCGAACCACCCCGGCTTCGGCGCCTCCATCCGCCCGGACTGGGTCCGCGCCACCCGCGACATCGCCGTCGTTTATCGCGCCATGCTCGGCAATCTCGGTCTGCAATCGGCGACGCTCCTCGGCCTCGGCTTCGGCGGCTGGATCGCGGCGGAAATGGCGACCTTCGCCCCGCATGACACCAAGAAGCTGGTCCTCGCCGGCGCCATGGGCATCAAGCCGCCCGAAGGCGATATCTTCGACCAGGCGCTGGTCAGCTACATCGAATACGTCAAGGAAGGCCTGCACGACGTCGCGGTGTTCGATCGTATCTACGGCGCGCGGCCCAGCTCGGAACAGCTGGTGCTGTGGGACCTCTGCCGCGAAATGTCGTTCCGCGTCGCCTGGAAGCCCTCCCTGTTCAACGCGGCGCTGCCGGAGCTGCTGCGCGGCGTGCAGGCCAAAACCCTGATCGTCTGG